>DASUYB010000113.1 GCA_036377595.1 Longimicrobium sp.
CCTGTGTAAGCACTTGCCTCGATTCAGACCCCGCCGGACGCGTTGTACACGCGTCCGACGGGGTCTTGTTGTATCTTGTTGCTGTTCAACCTCTTATGGCCAACGTGTAAAACGGTGCTGTCGAACGCCTGCTGCGTGAGATTTTCTTTTCTGCTGACGCCGCGCCTCAGTGCACGGGCTGCATCGGGATCATCGGCGGCGACGGGGGGAGCATGGCCATCCGCGCCAGGAAGAGCGGATACGACGCGTTGTTGATGGCCAGCCGCGGCGCCGGCCTGGGCATCATCCGCGCGATGACGGCCTCGGTGGCCACCAGCCGCCGCTGGGTGTTGGGATGCGTGTCGAACCACTCCACCGTTTCGATATGCGGGTCCTGCCGCTCCTCCACCATCAACCCCTGGAAGAGGGAGAGCATCCCCCGCGGGTCCACCCCGGCGGCCAGCATGTACCGCACCGCCTCGCTGTCGGCCGCGGCCTCGTCGGCACGCGAGTGCCCGGCGCTCCAGAGCTGGTTCCCCAGCTGCAGCGCCTGCTGGTCGAGCAGCGGGTCGCGCCCCAGGATCGTCCGGTACAGCACCGTCGACATCGAGCTGGTGCGCATTTGCCGCTGCAGGTTCTTGGCGCCGTGCCTGAGCGCCACGTGCGCGATCTCGTGCGACAGAACGCCGGCCAGCTCGCTGACGTTGCGCGTGCGCGCGATCAGCCCGCGGTCGACGTAGACGTAGCCGCCGGGAAGCGCGAACGCGTTCACCGCGTCGGTGTCGACGATGTAGAAGTGGTAGCGCAGGTTGGGCCGCTCGCTGTGGCGCGCCAGCAGCTGGCCCAGGTCGTTGACGTACAGGTTGAGCGGAACGTCCTGCACCAGCGGCACGCGGGCGTTGATGTTGGCCGCGATCTGCGCGCCCAGCTGCTGCTCGCGCTGCTCGTTCACGCATCCCGCCAGCGCGGGAAGGGAGAGCAGCGCGAGCGCCGCCAGGCGGGCCCGCGTGCCGCCGGCGCGGGCACTCACCGCCGGTCCTGCGGGGCCGGGGTCAGCGAGCGCACGCGGGCGCGGAAGTTCTGGAACTCGCGGGTGTCCGTCACCAGCCGCGGGTTGTTGGCGCCCGGCGTCTGCGCGATCTCGGCGCGCGTGGCCGTCACCCGCTCCTGGCTGCCGGGGTGCGTGGCGAACCAGCTCTCGATCTTGCTGGGCTGGCTGCGCTCCAGCGACATCAGCTTCTCGAAGAAGAGGGGAAGCTGGTTGGGATTGTACCCGGCGCGCGTCATGAAGATGATGGCGTCGTGGTCGGCCTCGCGCTCGGCGTCGCGGCTGTAGCCGGCGAACACCGCGCCGCCGCCCACCTGGATCCCCGCCTGCTCCACGCCGCTGGGGTTGCGCCGCAGCAGCACGCCGTAGAGCACCGACAGCAGCGTGTTGGCGTTCTGCGCGCGCTGCATCTGGGTGATGGAGTGGCGCTCCACCACGTGCGCGATCTCGTGTCCCAGCACCCCCGCCAGCTGCGACACGTTGTCGGCCCGCTCGATCAGCCCGCGGTTCACGTACACGTAGCCGCCGGGGATGGAAAAGGCGTTGACAACGTCGGAGTTCACCACGTAAAACGTGTACGGGATCCCCCGCGGGTCGGCCTGCGCGGCGATCTGGCGGCCGAGCTGGTTGATGTACTGGTTGGTGTACGAGTCGCGCAGCAGCGGCAGCTGCTGGTTGACCTGCTGCGAGTACTGCGCGCCGATCTGCTGCTCCTGCTGCGTCGTTACCGCCGGGGCGCATCCGCCGGCCGTCGCGGCGCCGCCCAGCGCCAGCGCGAACGCGCCGGCCCTGAGGCTTGTAAGTCGAAGACTCATAACGCTCTCCATGGGCTGGGGGTTGTCCGTTCGGGGGGAAGGGAAAGGCAAGTTGCGGACCAGATGCCGACCACGCTGAGCCGCCGCGAGGAACGCCTGCTGCGCTCGCTGGCGGAGCGCAGGCACCGCGACGCCGAGGGGCTCTTCGTGGCCGAGGGCGTCCGCGCGGTCGAGGACCTGGCCGCGTCGCCGCTGCCGGTCCGCTTCGCCGTGGCCTCGTCCTCGCTGGAGGACACCCCCCGCGGCGCCGCGCTGCGCCGCATGCTGGCGGCGCAGGGCGTCGCGCTACGCGACACCGGCGACCGCGAGCTGCGCGCCCTGGCCGGCACCGAGCACCCGCAGGGGATCGTGGCCGTCGCCGAGATCCCGCGCTTTGGACTGGACGCGCTGCGGATGGGTGCCGAGCCCGCCGTGGTGCTGATGATGGACGCCGTGCAGGATCCCGGCAACTTCGGCACCCTCGTCCGCACCGCCGAGGCGCTCGGCGCCGTGGGGGTCATCGCCCTGCCGGGGACGGTGGACGCGTGGAACCCCAAGTCCGTGCGCGCCGCGATGGGCTCGTCCTTCCGCCTTCCCGTCGTCCCCGCCGGGTGGGACGAAGCGGTGCCGTGGCTCGCCGCGAAAGGGGTGACCGTGATCGCCTCCGTCGTCGGCGCGCCCCCGCTCCCCTCTCCCCCGCCCGCGCGCGCGGCGCTGGTGCTGGGGAACGAGGGCGCAGGGGTCGGAGACGCGACCCTGGCGCACGCGGATCTCCAGGCGGGGATCCCGCTCCGCGGGCGCGCGGAGTCGCTGAACGTGGGTGCGGCGGGGGCCATCCTCCTCCACGAATTGCTCAGGACCTGACCCGATAGATGCCGGACATCCTGCTGTGGGCCTACGCGGCCTTGCTGGGGGCGTGCGTGGGCTCGTTCCTCAACGTGTGCGTGTACCGCTGGCCCGCCGGCGAGTCGGTCGTCCGTCCGCGCTCGCGCTGCCCGGCGTGCGGGACGCCCATCCGCTGGCACGACAACCTGCCGGTCGTCGGCTGGCTTCTCCTGCGGGGAAAGTGCCGCGCGTGCGGCGAGCGCATCTCCATCCAGTACCCGCTGATCGAGCTCACGACGGCGTCGCTCTGGGTGGCGGCCGTCCTCCGCCACGGCTTCACCTGGCAGGCGCTGTCGTCGGCGCTCTTCTTCACGCTGCTGCTGGGGATCGCGCTGACCGACGCGCGCACCTACATCATCCCCGACCAGTTCACGCTCGGTGGGCTGGCGATCGGGCTGGCGCTCTCCTTCGCGCCGGGGGGGATCGACCCGCTGCAGTCGTTCCTGGGCGCGCTGCTCGGCTTCGTGCTGCTGTGGATCGTTATGGTGCTTGGTGAAGCCATCTTTCGGCAACCCGCGATGGGCGGCGGAGACGTCAAAATGATGGCAATGGTAGGCGCTTTCCTGGGTCCGCCCGGCGTGTTGCTGACGATCTTTTTGGGTGCGTTGTCCGGCAGTATTGTCTTCGGCCCAATCAGCCTGAAGACGAAGAAGCGCGTACCGTTTGGAATCTTTCTAGCGATCGGAGCTGGGATCTGTGAGCCTTGGGGACGTGCAATCATTGACTGGTATCTAACACATTTCGTCTACGTAAGATGAGCATTGAGGATTGATCGACGCCGGGATGCCAGTCACGCCACCTATAAGAAATACGAAGCGCCCGCCGGGATCGTCACCGACGGGCGCTTTTCATCTCCTGGTACGATTCTACCCCAGCGCGGGGGTGATGGCCGGGTCGACGGTGACGACCGGCGCGGCCGCCGCCGTGGGGACGGGCACGCCCGGCGTCACCAGCTCGCCGAGCGACTCGCGGCGCAGGTCGTCGACGTCCTCGGGCGACCAAGCCTTCAGCCGCGACACCTCCGAGCGGATCTCGGGGAAGGGCGAGTGCTCCACCTCCCAGCGCCGCTCGCGCGCGGCGAAGGCCACGCCCTTGGCCTCGTCCCACCGCTTCTGCTCGACGAACGCCAGGATCAGCGCCTCGTAGGCCAGCGGGTGCGGGTATTTGCGCAGTAGGTACTGCAGCCGCGGGATGGCCGCGCGGCGCGCCTCCGGGCTGCCGATGCCGATGCGCATCAGCTCGGCGGCCACGTCCTGGCGCCGGCGCAGCACGTTGGCCAGCTGGCCCGGATACGTCTCGGCGGTGAACTCGCCCAGCGCGTGCGCCGCCTCCTCGTCCTTCCCCAGCACGGAGTACACGAGCGACGCGACGGGCGGCGAGTCGCCCTCGTCGTCCACCGTGTCGGCCATCCGCTTCCGGATCCACTCCCGGAGTCCCATGTCGCCCTCGCGTGACAGGCGTTTCAACAGATGTTCTGCGGGAGCGAGAGGTAGCAAGGAGCGGGCCGGACGGGAGTGCTGGGTTCTGAGTGCTGAGTGCTGAGTGTCGGCTTTGGGTGGCGGTTGAAACCGCGGCAACAACCACACGAAGTCCGCCTTCGCGGACTACCGGCGACGGCTCGGTCGAGGGCTCGGCGCGCGCGACGGGCTTCCAACGAACAACCCTCCCCCGAGTCGGTTTTGGGGGGAGGGTCGCGCGAAGCGCGGGGTGGGGGGCGCGATGCCGCGGCCGCACGCTAGCCAGTCCCGCGGCTCGACGTCTCGTCCGCGAACGCACTCACGCACTCACGCACTTTCGCACTTTCGCACTTTCGCACTCACGCACTATTCCATGTCCACCTGCCGCACGTCCAGGATCTCGGGGAGGGCGGACAGCTGGTCGCAGACATCCTTCGGCATCGGGCCGTCGACGGTGATGGCGGCCAGCGCCTCGCCACCCACCTGCAGGCGCGCCTGGTGGTACTCGGCGATGTTCACCCCCGCCTCGCCCAGCAGCGTGCCCACGCGCCCGATCACACCGGGGACGTCGCGGTTGCGCAGCACCACCATGTTCCCGCGCGGCGCCACGTCCACGCGGAAGGCGCCGATGCGCACGATGCGGCCCTGCACGTCGCCCAGCATCGCGCCGCCCACGCGGATGCTGCGGTCGCCGCCCTCCAGCCGCAGCTCCACCTCCTCACCCACCTCGCCGGGGCCGTCCACCCGCGTGAACGCCGTCTCGATCCCCCGCTCGCTCGCCACATGATGGACGTTGACCAGGTTCACGTTGCGGTCGACGACGTCGCGCATCGCCCCCATCAGCGCGGCCAGGAGGAGCGGGCGCGGCGCCTGGTCGCGCTTCCCCGCGTAGCGCAGCTCCAGGCTGCTGAGCGGGCCGGGGAGGAGCGCGCGTCCCAGTCTCCCCAGGCGGTCCGCGAGGTTGAGGAGCGGGCGGAGATCGGCCCAGGCGGCGCCGCCCACGCCGGCCGCGTTGATGGCCGCGGACAGGTCGCCCGTGACCAGCGCGTCGCGGACGGCGGCGCACGCCTCGATGGCCACGCTGCGCTGCGCGTCGGACGTCGACGCGCCCAGGTGCGGGGTGAGGACGACGTTCTCCAGCCTGCGCAGCGGGCTGTCCGCGGCCAGCGGCTCGCCGGCGTAAACGTCCAGCGCGGCGCCGCCGATGCGGCCGGACTGCAGCGCCTCGACCAGCGCGTCCTCGGCTACGATCCCCCCGCGCGCCAGGTTCAGCACGAACGCGCCGCGCGGCAGCCGGGCCAGCTCCGCCGCGCCGATCATCCCCTTCGTCTCGGGCGTCAGCGGGGTGTGGACGGTGAGCACGTCGGCGCGCTCCACCAGGTCGCCCAGCCGCTCGGCGCGCTCCACGCCCAGCTCCTCGAAGCGCGCGTTCCCCACGTACGGGTCGTACGCCACCAGGTTCATCCCGAACGCGCGGCCGCGGCGCGCCACCTCGCTGCCGATCCGCCCCAGCCCCACGATCCCCAGCGTGCGCCCGCGGATCTCGATCCCCCCCAGCTTCGAGCGGTCCCACCGCCCCTCGCGCATCGACCGGTCGGCGTTGGTGATGTGACGCGCCAGGGAGATGACCACGCCGTAGAAGAGCTCGGCCACGGAGACGGTGTTCCCCCCCGGCGCGTTGATCACCGCGATCCCCAGCTGCGTGGCGGTGGGGATGTCGATGTTGTCCACGCCCACGCCGGCGCGGCCGATCACCTTCAGCCGCGTGCCGCGGCGCAGCAGGTCGCCGGTGACGCGGGTGGCGCTGCGGCCGATGAAGCCGTCGTACTCGCCGATCTCCTCCAGCACCTCGGCCAGCGGGCGCGTCGGCCTTTCGACGACCTCGATGCGCGGATCGCCGCGGAGGACGGCCAGCCCCTCGGGGTCCACCTCGTCGGTGACGAGCACGCGGAAGCGGTCCGTCATCCCAGCACCTCCTCGATCGCGCGCAGCAGCGCGTCCAGCTCGTCCACCGTGTGGTCTCCCATGTGCCCGATGCGGATCGTCCGTTCCTTCAGCGGCCCGTAGCCGCCACCGATCGTCCATCCTCCAGCCTTCAGCCGCGCCACGATCTCCGGCGCCGGCACGGGCCCGTCCACGCCGATGCAGGTGACCGTCGGCGAGCGGCACCCCTCCGGCGCGAAGAGCGAGAGCCCCCACGCGGGGCCGCGCTCCGCCACCCATTCCCAGGTGCGGCGCGCCATCCGCCAGTGCCGCTCCGCGCGCGCGTCCACCCCCTCGTCGCGGATGCGGCGGCACTGCTCGGCCAGCGCGTAGATGAGGGAGATGGCGGGCGTGTTCGGCGTCTGGTGCTTCTTCCAGAACTCGTCGAACTCGATCAGGTCGAAGTACTGCCCGCGCCCCGTCAGCGTCGCCGCCCGCGCCATCATCCGCGCCGACGCGGTGCCGAACGCGAGCCCCGGCGGCAGCGCCATCGCCTTCTGGCTGCCGGTGAGGACGAAATCCAGCCCCCACGCCTCCGACTCGACCACCGCGCCGCCGACGCTGGTGACGCCGTCGGCCAGGACGAGGATCTCCTCGCCGGTCTCGCGCTCCGCCCGCCGCACCGCCTCGGCGATCTCGAAGAGCGGGTCGAGCACGCCGGTCGCGGTCTCGGAGTGGACGACGGTGACCGCGTCGAAGCCGCCGGCGCGGAGACGCTCGAACACCTGGTCGGGGTCGTGGCAGCGCCCCATCGGCACCTCGTACGTCTCCACCTGGCGCCCGCAGTCGGCCACGAGGTCGCGGTAGCGGCGGGAGAACGCGCCGTTGACCAGGGAGAGCGCCTTCGCGCGCACGCCGTTGCGCACCGAGCCCTCCATCAGCCCGGTGGCGGAGGAGGAGGCGACGTAGACCGGGCGCGAGGTACGGAAGAGGTCGCGCAGCACGGGGTCGCATTCGGCCAGGATGCGCGACATCTCGCTGCCGCGGTGCCCGATCACCGGCCGCGTCATGGCCTGCAGCACCTCGGGGCGGACCTCGGTGGGTCCCGGGAGGAAGAATCGGCCGAAGTCGGTCATTCGAGAATCAAAGTGCCCAGTGCCCAGTGCCGAGTGCCCAGTGCCCAGTGCCCAGTAAGCTGTTCGGCTGTTCGGCTTGTGGCCGACATCCGCTCCGCGTGCGACGTCATCCTGAGGCCGGCCAGACCGAACCCGCGTCCGCGCCGTAAGTCGCAGGCCGAAGGATCTATCGCCAGTCGCCGCACGAACATCGCCGTCCCGCACCGTCGCCCGAACAGCGGTGGGGGGACGAAGATGAAGCCGCGGACCCGACATTCTGGCGCGGCGGCGGGGCGCGCGAAACCCGTATGACGGGCAGTCCGCCCCTACCCGAATTTCCGGGCGGGGCGGACCGGGATGCGTGGCCGACAGTCTACCGCGTGGCGTCCGCCACGGCGAGGGCCGCGTCGCCGCGCGCGAGCAGGTCCGCCCACTCGCTCGCCGCCAGCCGCGCGCGATCGGCCGCCGTGGCCGCGAGCGACAGCACCGGCGCCAGGCTCTCGCCGCGCAGCACGAAGTCCGCGCCGTCGACCGCCGCGGGACGGTGCACGACGGCGGTGTAGGCGGCGAACGCGTCGACGGCGGGGCGCGCCTCGCGGTCCGTCACCCCGTCGCCCACCAGCAGCGAGGGGCGGGGGAGATGCCACCCGCGGATGACCTCCGTCTTCCCCCCGCTCCGCGCCAGCGGCGACGCGGTGTCGAACCCCGCGTACGTGCCGTCGTCCGCGAACTCCATCCCCACGGCGGTGACGGCCTCGGCGGGGAGGCCGAGGGCGCGCGCGGCCGCCTCCACCGCCGGGCGCAGGCCGCCGGAGAGGATGCGCACCGTCTTCCCCAGCCACATGAGCGCGGCCACCACCTCGCGCGCGTCGGGCATCAGCGCGTCCACGTACGCCCGGCCGACCGCCTCCACCTGCGCGCGCGTGGGCCGGATGATCTCCAGCCGCCGCCCGTAGACGTCCTCGAGCGGCACCGCGCCCTGCATGGCCGCGTCCGTCAGCGCGGCGATCCGGTCGCGGAACGGCCCGGCCAGCTGGTCGATCCCCTCGATCCGCGCCAGCGTCGAGTCGCAGTCGAAGACGACGGAGGCGAAGCCGTGAGAAGCGATGGTCACGGCCTATTCCCGTGCCCGGACGGCGCGGTGACGAAGCGCGTCCCCGCCCGCGGGCAGGGACGAGTCCGGCCCTCTACGTCTCCGTTGCGCGACGCTGGGCCGCGGACTATTGATGCGCGGGGATCCGCACGACTTCGATGGCGATCACTTTCGACCGGAGCAGACACAATGTACACCATGACGATGGCCCAATGGAGCAAGTACACGGACTATCTGAAGGATGCGGGGATGGCGTACGACGGCAACCCCCTGAAGAACGACGTCTTCATCTACAAGCGAGGGGCGGAAGGAGGACGGGAGAACTTTCACGTTCACGAATTCAGCGAGCTCAATGGTAACGACATGAGGTTCACCAGCCTGCTTCCCAAGAGCGGGTCCTTCCGGTCCGGCGAGCAGGTCAACCTGGCCAACCACACGCTCGATACCTGGGGCGCCAAGGTAGCGGACATGGACACGAAGACGAAGGAGGCCGTCGCGGCGATGGCAGCCTGCTTCCAACGCGTGGGGGCGACGTACTCCGCCTAGGGCGCGACGCGGGCGCGCGGGGGACCGGCGCCGATCCGATCCCCTGCGCGCGCGGCGCCCGGGCGGGGGTGTCCGCTCGGACCGTCACCCCTCTCCCTCGATCCTCCCGCGCCCCGCCGGCAGCGCCAGCACGAAGCGCGAGCCCTTCCCCGGCTCCGAGCGCACGGTGATGTCGCCCCCCAGGCGCCGCGCCAGCTGACGGCTGAGCGCGAGCCCGATCCCCACCCCGCCGAAGCGCCGCGTGGCCGAGCCGTCGGCCTGGCGGAACTCGTCGAAGATCCGCTCCATTTCCTCCTCGGCCATCCCGATCCCCGTATCCTCCACCTCCCAGACGACGAGATGCCGCGCGTCGCCCGTGCGGCGCGCCTCGTCGCTCCACGGCGAGCCGCTGGCCATCCGCACCCGCAGCGTCACCGTCCCCTCGCGCGTGAACTTGCAGGCGTTGGAGACGAGATGGCGGAGGATGCGCAGCACGTGGCTGGGGTCCGTGCGCACGGGGACCGTCGCGTCCGGCGCCACCACGCGCACCTCCAGGTGCGGCGGCGGGGTGATGCCCGAGGTCGCCGCGCGCAGCAGGGCGACGGCGTCGCAGGTCTCGGGCTGCGGCTCCATCCGCCCCAGCTGCAGCGAGTTGAGGTCGAGCAGGTCTTCGATCAGCCGCAGCAGCTGCGTTCCCGCCTCCTCGATCCGCCCCACCTGCGCCGCCTGGTCGGGCGTCAGCCCGCCGCCGTCGCGCAGGAGGAAGGCGTAGCCCAGGATGGCGGTGAGCGGGGTGCGCAGCTCGTGCGAGACGTTGGCCAGCAGCTCGCCGCGCAGCCGCTTCGCCTCTTCCGCCTCGCGGAAGCGCGCCTCCAGCTCCACGTTCTGCAGCCGCAGCAGCGCATTGGCCCGCTGCAGGTCCTCGATCAGGTGCGCCTTCTCCGCCGTCGCGCTGAGCTGGTCGGCGACCAGGCGGAGGAGATGGCGGTCGTGCGGACGCGGCGCGCCGGCGTCGCGGAAGTAGAAGGTGATCGCCCCTTCCGGCCGGCCGTCCAGCTCCAGGGGGAGGGAGACGGACGCGGCGAAGCCCAGCTCGCGCGCCACCTCCCACCAGTCCTCCAGCGCCGGATCGGCGAACACGTCGTGCACTTCCACCACGCGGTCCTCGGCGACGGCTACTCCGGTGGGCCCGGCGCCCAGGCGCACGCGCATGTCGCCGAGGAAGGCGGCGTACTCGGGCGGCCAGTTCCAGGCGGCCTCCAGGCGCAGCATCGACCCCTCCTCGCGCAGGTACACCGACCCGAACGCGGCGCCCACCAGCGGCGAAACGCGTTCCAGCGCAAGACGATACACTTCGGTCGGGGAGGCGGCGGTCAGGAAGGCGTGCGCGATCTCGCGCGCAGCCTGCACCTCGCGCAGCAGGGTGTCGGCCGCGGGAAGCGGCGCCGCGACTGAATTTTCGGCCACTGGGCGTCTCTTGACGGGAGGGGAGGCGGCTCCTACTGTAGGTGCGAACGGCGTAGCCGTTTGTGGGATTTCGCCGATTTCCACCCTCTCTACAGGAGCTCCGCGGTGAACAAGTCCGAACTAGTCCAGGCCCTGGCGAGCCGTGCCGACCTGAGCCGCGCCGAGGCGTCTCGCGCCATCGATGCGCTGTTCTCGGTCGACAACGGCATCATCGCCTCGGAACTGCGCGGCGGCAGCAAGGTGCAGATCACCGGGTTTGGCAGCTTCGAGGCCAAGAAGCGCGAGGCTCGCAAGGGGCGCAACCCCCGCACGGGCAAGGAGATCAACATCGCCGCGTCGACCAGCCCCGTGTTCCGCGGCGGCAAGAGCCTGAAGGACTCGTTCGGGAGCGGGAGCTGATCCCCTCTCTCCCGGCAGCCCGGAGAGCCACGGCCACGGCCGTGGCTCTCTTCGCATCCGCACCCATGGCGCGCCGCAAGCGACCTCGCGAGCCCCACGCACGGGGGACGATCCACCCCCTCCTCGACCTGCACGGCCACACCGGTGGCGAGGCGCGGGTGCGGGCCGAGTCGTGGCTGCGCGCCCGCGCCGCCGCCGGCGACCGCACCGTGATCCTGGTCACCGGCCGCGGCAACCGCTCGCCCGGCCTCCCCGTCGTCCGCGGCGAGGTGGAGGATCTCCTCGCGTCCCTCGTCGGCGGGATCGTCGCCCGCTGGGAAGGGGTGGACGGCGGCGGGGGATTCCGCGTCGAGCTCCGCCCCGCCCCCGCCGCCTCGTCGCCGTCCGCCGACGCGGCGCTCCTGCGCGGTATGGCGCCCGACCTCCGCCGCCGGGCCGAGGAGGCGCTGATCGAGCTGGGGATCACCCCCACGCCCGCGCTGGTCCGCGCCGAGGCCCGCCGCATCGAGGAGGCGGAAGAGGGCTGAGCGTTTCGTCTTCCGGAACCGGCCGCGAAGCTAGCCCGCCCGTCGCCTCCCGCGCAAGCCGAAAATCGCCCCCGCGCGCCGCCGTCGCGCGTTTCTTGCGGCAGGCTGGCGGCGTACCCGCATCCTTCCAAAAACCTTGTCAGGGGGATGCCGGTGCGTAGCTTGGATGCCGCGTCCCTTCACATCGTCGGCCGCCCGGAGCCGCGGGGCTTCCGCGCCCACAACGGAGGTTCGTCATGGGGATCCTCGATCGTGCGATCTCGGTGTTCCGCCCCGACCCCTCTCCTCCCATCGCCGCCCCGCGCGGGCTGGCGCGCGATGAGGTGGAGCGCCGTCTGGCGGGCGAAGACCGCTCGCTGGCCGGGCTGGACCTGACCGGCGCCGACCTGTCGGGGATGGACCTGGAGGGCGCCAACCTGAGCGGCGCCAAGCTCCGCGACGCGAACCTGACGAAGGCGAACCTGACCGGGGCGAACCTGACCGGGGCGCTCCTCTGCAACGCCGACCTCACCGGCGCCACGCTCGAGAACGCCACGCTGCGCGACGCCAACTGCGTGCGCACGGGCGCCTTCAGCCCGCCCACGCTGGCCGAGGCGAACCTGTCCGGCGCCGACCTCACCGGCGCCGAGTTGACGCGCGCGAACCTGCACCGCGCCACGCTCACGGGCGCCATCCTCGACGAGGCGGGGCTGAACCATGCCGACCTGCGCGGCGTGCACGCGGGCGGGGCGCGCTTCCGCGGCGCCAACCTGCGCCACGCGCAGCTCGACGAGGCCACGCTCTCCGGCGCCAACCTCGACGAGGCCGACCTGGTGCGCGCCGCCTGCCGCGGCGCCAACTTCAGCGGGGCGTCGCTGGTGCGCGCGAACCTGGCCGGGGCGGTGCTCGAAGGCGCCGACCTCTCCAGCGCCGTCCTCCGCGACGCGCAGCTGGACGGCGTGGTGGTGCGCGGCGCCTCCCTGCGCGGCGCCTCGTTCGCCGGCGCGGACCTGGACGGCATCTCGCTCGACGGCGCCGATGTCGAGGGCGCCGACTTCACCGGCAGCTACAACTACCGCGCGCCGGCCGTGACCTGACGCCGGGCTCCGCATCACTCCCCGACTTCCCCCGCCGGCGCTTGCCGACGGGGGATTTTTTCTCACGCAGAGTCAGCAGAGTCAGCAGAGAACTGCAGCTTCCTCACGGAGTCACCTGCGCCCGCGAGCCGTGGCCGATCACCGCGCCGCCCAGCCTCGCGCTGTTTGCGAGGCTTCCCATCTCCTGTAGCCGCGGCTTCAGCCGCCTGTCAGCGATCCCCAAAGGGGTTGACATCTTCTCTCTACACTCGTAGTACTACAGATGTAGATAAACACTTCACCGCGGGAGCCGCATGACCGACGCACCCGAGCTCACCGATCTCCAGCTAGCCGTCCTCCGCGTCCTGTGGGATCGCGGCGAGGCGACGGTGCAGGAGATCCATGCCGCGTTGCTCGACGAGCGTGGCTTGGCGCCGACGACTGTCGCGACGCTGCTGACGCGGCTGGAGCGGCGCGGCGTGGTGGCGCGGCGGGCGGACGGGCGCGTGCACCGCTACCGGGCGCGCGTCACCGAGCCCGAGGTGCGGCGCAGCATGGTCGGCGGCCTCGCGGCGCGGCTGTTCGGCGGCGACGTGACCGCGCTGGTGAGCCACCTGCTCGGCGGCGACGAGGTGGGCGCGGAGGACCTGGAGCGCATCAGGGCGCTCGTGGAACAGCGGGAACGCGAGCTCAAGGAGGGGCAGGATGGGTGAGCCCGGATCGGCGTACTCGACGTTCGTGGACGCGGCGGCCGCGTGGCTGCTGGCGTACGGCATCCACTCCACCGTGCTGCTCGGTGCGGCGTGGCTGGCCTCGCGCGGCCGCCGCGTGGGCGAGGGCGCGCGGGAGATGCTGTGGAAGCTCGCCCTCGCCGGCGCGCTGGCGACGACGACGATCGCGCAGCTGCGTCCCAGCATCGCCGCGCCGCACGTCTCGTCGTCGGCGGCGATGGTATCGCGATCGCCGGCGATCCCGATCTCCATCCCGCGAGCCGGGCGTCCTGTCGCCGATGCCATCATCCCCCGTCGATCGAGCGGTTTGGGGGGATGGAGATGGACGGAGATGGTGGTGCTGGCGTGGCTGGCGGGCGCGGGGATCGCGCTGGCGCGGTTCGGGGCGGGATGGCTGCGCTTCACGCGGCGGCTCGCGAGGACGTGGGTGGGTGACGGCGATCCGCTCGCGATCGCGCTGCGCGAGGTGTGCGCGGCGGCCGGGGTGCGCCGCCGCATCCGGCTGACCAGCTCGGCCGCGCTCGCGTCGCCCGTGGCCGTGCTGCGCGGCGAGATCTGCGTCCCGCGCGCGGCGGCCGCGCGGCTCGACGACGAGCAGCGGCGGGCGATGCTGGCGCACGAGGTCGCGCACCTGCTGCGCGGCGACCCGCTCTGGCTGTGGGCGGCGTCGGCGCTGGCGGGCGTGTTCTGGTTCCAGCCGCTGCTCCGCCTGTGCGTCCGCCGCCTCCGCGAGTCCGCCGAGTACCAGTGCGACGCGTGGGCGGCGCGGCACACCGGCGCGTTCGCGCTGGCGCGCTGCCTGGCCGAGGTCGCGTCGTGGCCCGCCGCCCGCGCGCCCCTGGCCGCCGCGGCGATCTCGGGCGGCGGCGCCAGCCTGGTGCGGCGCGTGGAGCGGCTGCTGGACCGCGCGCCCGAGCCGCGCGGCGTGCGCCGCTGGGCCGTCGCGGCGCTCCTGGGCGTGGCCGCGGTGGCGGCTTGGATGCCCGGCGTTTCCGCGGGTCCCGCCGTCGCCCAATCTCCCGCGCGGCAGGAGTCGTTCGCGGCGCGCTTCGGCATCTCCACCGCGCTGGCGGACGCGGTGCAGCGCGCGGCGCGGAGCGAGGGCGTGGACGCGGAGCTCGCGTTCCGGCTGGTGCACACGGAGAGCCGCTTCGACGAGCGGAAGGCGGGGCCGGGCGGGATCGGGCTGACGCAGATCATCCTGCCGACCGCGCGCTCGCTGCAGCCCGGCATCACCCGCGGCCAGCTGTTCGAGCGCGACACCAACCTGCGGCTGGGGCTGCGCTACCTGCACCGGATGCTCGTCCGCTACCCGGGCAACGTCACCCGTGCGGTGCAGGCCTACTACGAGGGTCCGCGCCAGATCGACCGCGACGGCCCCGAGGCGGACACCCGCGCCTACGCCGCCGCGCTGCTCGGCCCCGTCGCGGGTCTCCCGGCGTACCGCGGCCCGGGTGTGGGACGATGACCGCGCGGCGCATGCTGGCCGGCGCGATCCTGGCCGCGGCGACCACCGCCGCGGCCTGCGATCCGCCGATGGTCTCGCCGCCGTTCCGCGATCCGACGCCCGCGCGCGTCACGGTCGGCGACCTCGCGCGGCTGCGGTGGATCGTGGGCGATTGGCGGGGGACGGGGGCACACCAGGCGCCGTTCTACGAGCGCTACCGCTTCGAGGACGATTCGACGCTGGTGGTGGAGTCGTTCGCCGACTCGACCTTCGCGCGGGCGACGGAGGCGACGCGGTTCGCGCTGCGCGGCGGCCGCCTGGGCCCGGACGAGCGGACGGCTGCGTCGCGGATCGACGCGCGCTCGGTGACCTTCGCGCCGCAGCGGCCGGGCCCGAACTGGTACCAGTTCCGCTACGTGAACCGCGACGCGTGGACGGCGGTGCTCTGGTACCCCGCGACGCAGGCCCGCCCCGAGCGCACCGTCATCTACGACATGCGCCGGGTGCGGTGAGGAAGTGCTGAGTGCTGAGTGCTGAGTTGGGCTGACGCTCGTCGCGAGCACCGAACTCCCCGGCTGAGCCGAAGCCTGTAGTCCGCGAAGGCGGACTTCGTGTGGTTGTTGCTGCGAATTTATTCGCCCGGTTCCCCTCGCCGCGGCACCGGCTCCATCTCCCGAAAACCTGGAAGCCCGCCCGGCAGCGCGCCGGACGGGCTTCGTCGTCTTGCGGATGGAGATCGCGGTTCAGGTCTGGAAGCCGCTCACCAGCTCGCGCATGCGCTCGGCGCTGTGGAGGAGCTCCATGCTGCTGGCCGACATCTCCTGCGTGGCGGCGCTCTGCTCCTCGGCGGCGGCGCTGACCTCCTCGGCGCTGGCGGCGTGGCTCTCGCTGGTGCCGCTGACCTCCGCCACCGCCATCTCCACCCCCTCCATCGCCGCGCCGTTGCGCGTCACCGCGTCCTCCACCTGGTCGGCCGCCATCCGCACTCCGTCGACCGCGGCCAGGATCTGCTCCAGCGCGGCGTCGGCGCCCTTCGACACGTGCTCCACGTCGGCCACCTTCTCCTGCCCGCGCGACATGGTGCCCACCACGCCCTCGATGCGGCTGCGGATGGCGTGCACGTTCTGCGCGACCTCCTGCGCCGCGCGCGCCGAGCCTTCCGCCAGCTTCCGCACCTCCTCGGCGACCACCGCGAAGCCGCGCCCGTGCTCGCCGGCGCGCGCCGCCTCGATGGCCGCGTTCAGCGCCAGCAGGTTGGTCTGCCGCGCGATGCCGGTGATGGTCTCGACGAAGCGGTCGATCTGCAGCGAGGTCTGCTCCAGCTCGGTCACCTGGTTGGCGCTGGCCTGCACCACGTCGCGGATCTCCACCAGCCGCGCCAGCGCCGTCGACACCTCCTGCCGCGAGCGCGTGGCCGTCTCGAAGATCTGCTGCGTGAGCGAGCTCACCATCCGCGCCGCGTTCGACATCTCCTGCGTGCGGTGCTTCATCTCGTCCAGCGCCTCCTGCGTGGCCTGCAGGCCGTGGCTCTGGCTTTCCGCGCCGCTGGCGATTCCCACCATCGCCGTCGCCACCTCGCCCGACGACGCGGCGACCTCCTCGGAGATGGAGGAGAGGTCCGACGCGAAGGTGGAGATGCGCTCGGCCGTCGACACCGTTTCGCTCACGATGTTGCGCAGCTGCCCCGCCATCCCGCTGAACGCGCCCGCCAGCGAGGCGAACTCGCCGGTCATGTTGCCGTTCAGGCTCACCCGCAGGTCGCCCTCGCCCAGCCGTTCGGCCGCCGTCACCAGCTCGTTCAGCGGCCGGGTGATGCTGCGGATGGTGGTGAAGACGAGCCCGGCGGCGATCAGCGCGGCGATCACGCCGATGGCGACGAGGCCCAGCTCCGTGTTCCGCGCCCGCTCGCGCAGCTGGGCCGACGCCGTGGCCACCTTCTCGGCCTGCGCCGCGCTGATCTTGCGGATCTCCTGCTGCAGCTCCTGCGTCTGCGGGCGGATGGCCGCCACCCGGCCGAGCGCGCCTTCGGTGTCGCCGATGTCGCGCTGCGCGTGCGCCAGCGCGTACTCCACCTCGATGCGCGAGTGCAGCCCCTCGACCTTCACGATCTCCTGCTGCTCGGCGGGCGTCAGGTCCTGCAGGTCCTTGTACTGGCGCCGCTGCTCGTGCGCCTGCCGGCCCAGGCTGCTGAACTGCTCGGCGATCTGCGGGCTGGGCGTCACCAGGTAGCGCTCGCCGGCGGCGATCTGGTTCAGGATCAGCGACTCCAGCGAGCTGCCGATCTCCGTCGACCGCCGCAGGCTCTGCAGCCGCTCGTCCATGCGCCGGGTCAGCCCGCTCACCGTCAGCAGGCTCCCCAGGGCGCCAAGGGTGATCAGCAGCACCAGGAACGCGCCGCCCCAGATCAGGCGGTCCCGGATCGACCGGAAGAAGCCGGGCCGGGTAATCGTGCTCATCGAGAGACCTTGTTGAGCTGGATGGTTCCGTTCTGGATGACGCCCACGGCGAACGCCTTCTGCTCGGGGTCGCCGTTGCGGTCGAAGCGGATCTCGCCCGTGGCGCCCTGGAACGGCGGCGCGCCGCCCTGCTGCCCGAGCGTGTGGAGATAGCGCTGGATCCCTTCGCGCGTGGGGCCGTTGGCCGCGGCCGCCGCGGCCAGCAGCTTCACCGCGTCGTACGCCGCCGCCGCGAAGGGGTCGGGGTCGCTCCCGTACGCCTGCCGGTACGCCGCGGCGAAGGCCTGCGCGCGGTCGCTCGCGGCGGGGTGGTAGAGCAGGCCCACGAGCGTTCCCTCGTACGTCGCGCCCTGCGTGGCCAGCGGCACGAGCCCGTCGCCGCCGATGAAGCGCGCCGCGAGGCCCAGCTGCCGCGCCTGGGTGATGATGCGCGCGCCGGCCGCGTCGAGCCCGGCGATGAACACCACCTGCACCCCGCGGCCCTGCATCCGCTTCAGGTACGGGCCGAAGTCCGCCGTCGAGTCGCTGAACGGGTCGTACTCGGCCACGCGCCCGCCGCCCTTCTCCAGTGCGTCGCGGAAGCTTCCCGCCAGCCCGCGGCCGTAGTCGTCGTTGGTGTACATGATGGCCACCGTCGGCGCCAGCTGCCGCGCCGTGGCGGCCAGCGCCACGGCGTTGGCCGAGTCCGACGAGGCCACGCGGTAGGTCCAGTCGCCCAGCCGGCTGACGGCGGGGGACGTCGCCGTCGTCGCCAGCCCGGGGAGCGCGCCCTTCACGCTGTCGGACTGGCCGTTGTAGATCGGCGCCGCGGCGATCGTGGTCCCCGAGTTCACCGGCCCCGCCAGGGCGACGACGTTCGCGTCGCGCACCAGGTCGGCGGCAATGGAGATGGCGGTGTGCGCGTCGGCGTCGTCGTCCTTCTGCACCAGCACCAGCGTGCGCCCGCCGATGCCGCCCCGCGCGTTGATCTCCTTCACCGCCAGCTCGGCGCCCTGCCGCGTGGCGATGCCGTACGCCTGCTTCAGCGGCCCCGCCAGCGCGAACGTCACCTGCCCGCCGCCTCCGCCGCGGCACGAAGCCACGGCAAGGACCAGCAGGGGCGCCGCCAGCGCAGCGCGATGGCGTGCCGGGTGCCGCGGGCGTGCCGCGCGGCCAGAGGGCGGGTGGGGCATGTCGGGGCCGGGAAGCCGGGGAAGGTGAGAACGTCGCATACTACGGGCGCTGTCGGGGAGTTGTCAACGTCGCCGGGTGTTTCCAGCGGACGGATTTGTCACGCGCGCGGGCCGCTTCGCTCGTGCGCGGGGCACGGCACGCGAGCGGCATCGCCGTCCTGCGATTTCGGGGAGAGCGGGCACTGGAAGGAGTGACCGGTCGGGAATGCTACGGCGGCGAGGGGTGTCCTGTCAACGCCTTGCCGGAGCGCAGGTTGCGCGCGTCCGTCCGCCGCGCACGTTTCGGCCAAGACGTACGGATCGGTGCGCCACCGTGTCCCTCTGCCGAATCAAGTGTTTCTCGCAGAACGGCGCCGCCCGTGCTTCCACGCGCGAACTGCCGGCACGCTCTTCCCGCCGCGCTTCAATCTCCCATCCCCCTCGATACGGAATTGGGGAATCGGTCGATGCGGCGGGACCGATCCCACGCTGACGTCATCCTGAGGCCGGCCAGACCGTAACCAGCGTCTGCGCAAGCGCTTGCAGGCCGAAGGATCTATCATCTCGTCAGCACGAGAATGGGTTGGACGCACCAATACTTCCCCGGACGTGGTACAAACGGCGAAAGCCCCGCCGGGCTGGCAGAGCTTTCGTGTTTCGAGAGATGGAGATCGGCCGGTCAGGCGTACTTCCACAGCTCGTCGGGGTCGAGCGCGGCGGCCAGCACCAGCTTGTTCCACTGCTCGTCGTCGCCGGGGAGGGTGTCGCCGGCGGCCGGCGGGGAGCACCGGCTGTCGAGACTCCGACACAGGTTGCCCGCGGGCCCGTCCCGGCGGCCGGGGGGCTGCCGCCGGAACGGGGTCACGCCGCCCGCCGGCCACCGGTGTGGCGCCCGGCGGAGCGGAAAGGTCACGGGTTGATGGGACTGCCCTTCGCGTTCAGCGGGCACCCGGCGTTGTTGTACGCGTCGAGCTGCCCCGCCAGGGCGATCAGCGTGGCGCGGTCCTTCGTGGCCAGCGCCGCGTTCACCTGCGAGGTGACGTCGCCCACGCTCAGCGCGTAGCCGAACTTGCTGGCGTTCAGGTACGCCGCCGTCGCCGCGCGCAGCAGGATCTCCGCGCCGCCCTCCACCGTCGAGTTGCCCTGGAAGGCCAGGCCCTGCAGCAGCGTGTACTGGCCGAGCGTCTTCCCGTTCAGCAGGTACGGCGGGTTCAGCGTGGAGTTCGGGAAGGGCGAGCTCTCCAGCGTGCCCGTGGGCACCGGCCACCCCGCCGTGTTGTTCTTCCAGTACCCCGGTGTGCAGCCGCACACGTAGCTCACGTCCACGCCCCAGCTGTCCGACCCGTTCGCCTCGGTGCCGGAGAGCGACGCCGTGTTCGGGTAGTTGTACGTCTTCCCGCAGTCGCCGATGCGGCCGGGGCCGAAGGTGCGGCCGTAGGTGAAGGTCTTCGGCGAGTCGCCCACGCACACCTGCCCCAGCGCGCCCGCGAAGGTGTCCGACGCGTTGATGCACTTGTCCACTTCCGAGTTCGGCGCCGACGCGTCGAACGAGAAGCCGGCGGTGCCGGTGAACTCCAGGTCGCTGCCGCCCTGCGGGTCGGCGACGAAGGCCTTCGCCGTGTTGCCATACCCCGTGCCGAACGCCACCGGCGGCTGCGCCAGCGCCTGCGTGTAGGTGCAGGTCAGCGTGTCGCCCACGTGGTGCAGGGTCACGGGGAGCGCGCAGTCCACCTGGTCGGCCGGGCCGAAGTCGGTCACGTCCGTCACGCTGGTGATGGTGGCGTCGACCTCCTTCTGGTTGGTGATGGTGATGGTGCCGCTCACCGAGAAGTTGCGGTCCACGCTGCCGGTGTTCGTCACCACCACCGAGTAGTTCACCGTCTTCGACTGCCCCGGCGCGAGGGTGACGGTCGAGGCGTCGGCGCTCTTGTCGACGCTCCAGCGGTACGCGCGCTCGTACCAGCTGTCCGCCGTCTTGGTGACCGCCACCTCGGGGAGGTCGACGACCGCCGGCTTCACCTTGAAGTTGTCGGTCTTGGTGTTGCCGCCCGAGAAGTCGGACGCGCGGCTGACCCACACCTTGTACTCGCCGCCCGCGTTGTCGGTGTCGTCATACCCCGCGTCGCCGGGCGAGCTGGCCTTGTGGACCACCGCGGCCAGCTGGTAGCACACCTGGAACTCGCCGCCGACCACGTGGACCGGCTGCGGCGTGGCCGTTCCCACGCTGGTGCCCAGCAGGGTGCCGCTGGGCGTGGTCACCTGGATGTAGTAGTCGCCGTCCGGCAGCCCGGCGGCGCCGGGGTGCGCGGGGCCGCCGTCCACGTACACGTCGGCCTTGTTGGCGTAGATGTTCAGGTCCGTCCCGTCGCACGCGGCGCCGGTGGTGAAGATGGCGCCCGAGGTGCCGCCGCCCGCCGCGCGCGGCTGCTGCACGCTGGAGAGCGTGGGCGATCCGCCGGGGTCGGCGCACGCCGCGGCGATGGCCACCGCCAGGGCGGCCGGGAGGTAGAGCCGGTGCTTCATGGGTGTGTCTCCTTCGACAGGAACCGGCGCGGGGCCGGCGGTGAGGCTTCTTCGGCAGCCCGGCCGTCTCGGTGAGAGACCCGTGGCTTTGCGGACCGGCCTCGCGGCCGGGGTGCCCTTGTCGGAAGGAGGAGCGAGGAGGCTCGAATCGCGCCGGTGGGGACGGGAAGCTGCCTCGAGAGGCCGGCACGGTGGCGCCGGGTGAATCAGCGCCGAGAGGATTGCTGGTGGGTCAGCGTGCCGGTTCGGCCATTCGGGGGTGGCAACGGCCATGCCACGCCTGCTGCTACGGATACTCGAATAAATGCGTGGATTTACAACGATTTATCTGCTACACAACGATGGGTGCCAATGGGTTCGTTGCGTGCCACACGCAGGAGTGTTGCGTCCGTGCAACAGCGATTCGATGGAAAAGAACACCGGGGCCCCGCCGCGACGGGGTCCCGGTCGATCTATCTCTAGTCAGGATACTGGATCAGGCACCGAAGCTGAACGCGCAGGGGGTGGCCTGCACGAAGCTCAGGTTGTTGTTCGCCTTGTCGAGCGCGTTCTTCAGCGCCTCCTGGTACGCGCGGAACGGGCTCCCGTCCGTGGTGACGCCGTGCAGCCCGAGCTCCGTGTCCGCCTCGGCCATCACCGCGCTCACCGTGGCGAAGCCGAGCGAGTTGGCGCTGGTCGCCCCCGGCGCGTAGATCAGCGACGAGCCGGCCACCTTGCCGTTGAAGACGTTCAGCTCCATCGCCGCCAGCTGCGCGGAGAGCATGTACGCCATGTTGGTGGCGGTGGCGCCCAGGATCCAGGTGCGGAACGACGCGTACGTGCCCGGATCGAAGCCCGCGCCCGCGGCGTTGCGGAGATTGAGCGCGGAGAGCATGGCCAGGTCGGTGCCGTCCATCAGCGCCTGGCCGTTCTTGTTCGACCAGAAGCCCAGCGTCAGCCCGCCCCCGGCGCCCACGCACAGGTTGCCGAACGTCACCGTCCGGTCGTCACCCGCGGCCAGCGTCACCGCCACGGGGTTGGCCGTGGTGGCCAGCCAGTTCGTCTCGACGGGCGCCGATTCGGTCACCGTGTAGTCGTCCGGCGCCACCTGCATGTCCACCGGCGTGTAGTGGATCTCGTCGAACCCGTCGGCGATGCGCATCCGCCAGCCGATGATGGGCTGCCCGTCGTCGTCGATCCCGTTGGCGTTGGCGTCGTAGAACTTGCGCACGCGCAGCCAGGTCGGCAGCGGCTGCGGCTCATCCTCCTTCACCTTGAAGTTGTCCGTCTTCGTGGAGCTGTTGGTGAAGGTGTTGTCGGTGCTCACCCACACCTTGTACTCGCCGCCGGGGTTGTCGGTCGGGTCGAACCCCTGCGTGCTCGCGGGCGTGATCAGCGAGTTCCACAGGTTGATGCAGCTCACCACGCCGCCGGTCACCGTGAACGGCGTCTCGTCGGCCGCGCCCACGCTGGTGCCCAGCAGCAGGGCGCCGGACGGGTTGGTCACGCGCACGTAATAGGCGCCGTCGGGAAGCGTGGCGGCGCCCGGGTGCGTGGGGCCGCCGTCCAGCCACACGTCGTGGCGGTCGCCGTAGATGTTGAGGTCGGTGCCGTTGCACGCCACGTCGGTGGTGAAGATGGCGCCGCTGAGCGCCGAGCCGACGACGGCGGCGGGCGGCGCGGGCGCGTTCGCCGGCGCCGTGGGCGATCCGCCGTCGGAGCACGCCGCGGCCGCCGCCACGACGGCCAGGGGGATGATGTTGCCGAGTCTCATTGTGGGGCTCTCCTTCGACAGTGCCGGCAGGGTGCCGGCGGTGTGCTTCTTCGGTAGCCCGGCCGTCTGCGCGAGACCCGTGGCTTTGCGGACCGACCTCGCGGCCGGGGTGCTATTGTCGGAAGGAGGGGGCGGGCGGGGTGTCCGTCCCGATCTGTGGGCCCGTCCGTGACGTCGTCGGTGGGTTACGTGGCGGCCTTCGGTGCAGTCCGCCTCGCCAGGCGCTCGCGGGCGCCGTCGGGCGAGGATGCGCCTTTCCCTGGATTCACGCGCGGTCGTGAAGATGAAGATCGAGAGAGGGGAGCCGCGCCGAATGCGGTTCGATCGAAACCGTGGGAATCAGGGGGAGCGGAGCATGAATCGCTGCGCACGAAGGCCGCGCCGCCGCGGCGGGCGGACTGTAAAGGAGCAATCGCTGTTCCGGACGTGAAGCAGGGGTAGTAAAACCTAAATTGCCTAATCACAATGACTTAGCAGAATCTAAGCTTGTCCTGAAAAGTGGCGTGTGGGTATCGTGCCACGGGATTGGGGAATGGGTGTCCCACCCGCGCCACACGGTCTCCTCATCGGCAAGAGAAACAAATCACGCGTTCTCAGCGGGACAATTCAGAATAATTTGAGCGCGCTTCCGAGTCCGCCGCGCCCGGAT
Organism: Longimicrobium sp.; assembly: GCA_036377595.1. Classification (NCBI taxonomy): domain Bacteria; kingdom Pseudomonadati; phylum Gemmatimonadota; class Longimicrobiia; order Longimicrobiales; family Longimicrobiaceae; genus Longimicrobium; species Longimicrobium sp. The sequence goes on from DASUYB010000113.1 coordinate 22,978, forward strand.
GACGACGGAGTTATGCTGCCCCGGTGGGCGCCGGACGTTTTCTCCGTCCCCCTGCGCGCTTAACTTCGGCGTGATCCCGTCATTCTCACGCGACCACGGCGGCGGAATGGGCGAGCGGCCCTCGTTCACCCGGCGGTTCCTCGATCACCTCCCCTCGCTCGGCATCGGCGAGGGGGCGCACGTGCTCGTCGCGCTCTCGGGCGGCGCGGATTCCGTCGTCCTCCTGCATCTCCTCCGCTTTGCCGCGCGGGAGATGGGGATCGCCGTCTCCGCCGCGCACTTCGACCACGCCATGCGGCCGGAGAGCGAGCGCGACGCGCGCTGGGTGGCGGGCCTCTGCCGCGCGTGGGACGTCTCCCTCGTCACCGACCGCAGCCATCGCAGCCTGAGGACGGAGGAGGAGGCGCGGGACGCGCGCCACGCCTTCCTTCGCGACGCGCGCGAGCGGGCGGGCGCGGAGTGGATCGCCACCGCGCACCATGCGGACGACCAGGCGGAGACCGTGCTCTTCCGCGTGCTGCGGGGGACGGGGATCGCCGGGCTGGCGGGGATCGCGCCAGTGGATGAAGCGCGGAGACTCATCCGCCCGCTCCTTCCCTTCTGGCGCGCGGAGCTGCGGCGCTACGCCCGCGAGCACCGCCTGCGCTGGCGCGAAGACCCCACCAACGCCGTCGCCGATCCGGCGCGCAACCGCATTCGCCTGGAACTGCTGCCGGCCATCGAGCGCACGATCGCGCCCGGCGCGCGGCGCGGACTCGTGCGCCTGGCCGAGCTCGCGCGCGAAGACGAAGTGGCGTGGGAGGCGCTCCTCGCGGCCGAGGCGGAGGGGCTGGCGAGGGAGGAGGAAGGGGCCATCGTCCTTGTCCGGGAACGCTTTGCGGGTTATGATTCGGCCGTGGCCGCACGGCTGCTGCGCGGCCTGCTGCGCCGGCTGGGGACGGTCCCCGACAGGGACGGAACCCGGTCGGCGCTCCGGTTTATCCGAACCGCCCCGAGCGGACGGGAGCTGGTGCTCCCCGGCGGGGTGCGCATCACCACCGAGTTCGGCGCCGCCCGCATCGAGCGCACCGGCGCCGCCCCCCCTCCGGACCTCCCCCTGCTCATCGACGCACCGGGAGGGTCCGGCACCTGCCGCATCGGCGGGCGCGAGCGCCGGGTGGCCTGGTGGACGGGCGACGACGGGCAGGGCGCGGGGGGATGCGCGGTGACGCTGGCCGCCGGCGAGGTGGCGCTCCCGCTCCTGCTGCGCGGGCGCCTTCCCGGCGACCGGGTGCGGACCCCGGCCGGCGGGCGCACGCTCAAGCGGCTGCTGATCGACCGCCGCGTGCCGCGGAGCGCCCGCGCGCGCGTGCCCGTGCTGGCGGACGCCGAGGGACGGGTGGTGTGGGTGCCGGGGCTCGCGCAGTGCGTGCGCGCGCCCTCGCCCGGAGAGCCGGGACTGACCGTCGAGATCACGGATGCCTGATTCGGTTACTACGCTGCGACGCACGGGCGGGCGCGAGCTGGCCCGCATCGTCTACGACGAAGACACCATCGCGGCGCGCGTGGCCGAGATGGGGCACGACATCTCCGAGAGCTATCCCGACGACGAGCCGCTGCTGGTGCTGGGGCTGCTGAAGGGCTCGTTCATCTTCCTCAGCGACCTGGTGCGCCACATCCACCGGCTCATGCACGTGGACTTCATCGTGGCCAGCAGCTACGGGAGCGGCACCACCACCTCGGGCACCGTCAACCTCCTCTACGACCCCTCCATCTCGCTGGAAGGCAAGCACATCGTGCTGGTGGAGGACATCGTGGACAGCGGGACGACGCTGTCGCGGCTGGTGCCCATGCTCGAGGAGCGGGGACCCTTGTCGCTCGAGATCTGTACTCTTCTGCATAAGCACGTGGCCGCCAACCTCATCCGCGAGCCGAAGTGGGTGGGGTTCGACGCGCCCAACGAGTTCCTGATCGGCTACGGTCTGGACCACTCCGAAGATTTCCGCAACCTGCCGTTCATCGGGAGCCTCTAAGGCTCCCCTGAGGCAGGGCGCACGCGGCCGGGGCTCCCCGGCGCGGACCGAGGAAGCATACGAATGGCCGAAGCACCCACACCCCCCAAGGCGCCCCGGCTGGGCCGCATCACCCGCACGGTCAGCTTCTGGGCCCTGCTGGTGGTGATGTCGATCCTGCTGGTGGAGATGACCAGCGGGGGCCAGCGGCAGACCGCGCAGATCACCTACTCCGACCTGCAGCGGCAGATCGCCGAGCGCAACATCGCCTCGATCGAGATCATGGGCGGCCTGGAAGGCCAGACCGCCCAGGGCGAGCTACGCCGCGCCATCCAGGGCCCGCAGGGGCCGGTGCAGCGCTTCCGCACGCGCCTGCCCATGGCCAACTCCGAGAAGCTGCTGGAGCAGCTGGCGGCCAGCGGCGCGGTGATCAGCGGCAAGGACGCCGAGACCAACTGGTGGTCGCTGCTCAAGGCCATGTTCCCCTGGCTGCTGATCATCGGCTTCTGGGTGTTCATCTTCCGGCAGATGCAGGCCAGCGGGAACAAGGCCTTCCAGTTCGGCAAGAGCAAGGCGAAGCTCCTCTCGGGCGACACGCCCAAGGTCACCTTCGACGACGTGGCCGGGGCCGACGAGGCCAAGCAGGAGCTGCAGGAGATCGTGGAGTTCCTGAAGGACCCCAAGCGCTTCAGCCGCCTGGGCGGACGCATCCCCAAGGGCGCCCTGCTGGTCGGGCCGCCGGGGACGGGGAAGACGCTCCTGGCCCGCGCCGTGGCCGGAGAGGCGGGACGTCCCTTCTTCTCCATGTCGGGCAGCGACTTCGTGGAGATGTTCGTGGGCGTGGGCGCCAGCCGCGTGCGCGACCTGTTCGAGCAGGGGAAGGCACACGCGCCCTGCATCATCTTCATCGACGAGATCGACGCCGTGGGGCGGCACCGCGGCGCGGGCCTCGGCGGCGGGCACGACGAGCGCGAGCAGACGCTCAACCAGCTGCTGGTGGAGATGGACGGCTTCGAGGGGAACGACGGGGTGATCCTGATCGCCGCCACGAACCGCCCCGACGTGCTGGACCCCGCGCTCCTGCGCCCGGGTCGCTTCGACCGGCAGATCGTGGTCGACTCCCCCGACGTGAAGGGGCGCGAGGGGATCCTCAAGGTGCACCTGAAGAAGGTGCCCACCGCGAGCGACGTCTCCGTTCCCGTCCTGGCCCGCAGCACGCCGGGGATGAGCGGGGCGGACCTGGCCAACCTGGTGAACGAGGGCGCGCTGCTGGCCGCGCGGCGCAACAAGGACCTGGTCTACATGGCCGACCTCGAGGACGCCAAGGACAAGGTGATGCTGGGCGCCGAGCGGCGGTCGCTGGTGATGAAGGACGAGGAGCGCCGGCTCACCGCGTACCACGAGGCCGGCCACGCCATCTGCGCGGTGAAGGTGGCGGGGAACGACCCGCTGCACAAAGTGACCATCATCCCCCGCGGGCGGACGCTGGGCGTGGCGTTCACGCTCCCCGAGGACGACCGCGTGTCGATGACGCGCCAGCAGATCGAGGCGCGGCTGGTGATGGCGTACGGCGGCCGCGTGGCCGAGGAGCTGGTGTTCGGCCGCGAGCGGGTGACCACCGGCGCGCAGGGCGACATCCAGATGGCCACCAACATCGCGCGCAGCTACGTGACGCACTGGGGGCTGTCGGACGCCGTGGGGCCCATCCTCGTCGCGGAGAACGAGACCGAGGTCTTCCTCGGCCGCGACCTGGGGACCCGCCGCGGGATCAGCGAGAGCACCGCGCAGGTGGTGGACGCCGAGGTGGCGCGCGTGATCGGCGAGGCGTACGAGCGCGCGAAGCAGGTTCTCACCGAGAACATGGAGCTGCTGCACCAGGTAGCGGGCGCGCTGCTGGAGCGCGAGACGCTGGCGCGCGAGGACGTGGAACTGCTGGCCGACGGCAAGCCGCTGCCGCCCTTCCGCGTGAGCGAGCCGGTGCCCACGCCGCCCGACATCCCCGAGCCGATCCCCGCGGCGGCCAAGGACCGCGCGCCGGCGGGCACGGTGGAGCTGAAGCCCCGGCTCGCCTGAGCCTTCCCCGAGAGGCCGGACGATTCCCTCGACCGCCCCGGCCGGTGACCCACCGGCCGGGGCGGTCCGCATTCGGGACCCCATCCCCCGTTCCGTCCCGTCCTCACCCTCCGGAGGCGACGATGCGGAGATCCATCCCCCTGGCCCTCGCGCTGGCCGCGCTTCCCGCGGCGGCGCCCGCGCAGCACCCGTTCCGCCACCCGATGGACGCCATGGAGGTGCGCTACGCCCGGTCGCAGCCGGTCGTGTCGTACCTCCTGCGCGTCGACGGCGCCGACCTTTCCGGCTTCGACGTGGAGATGCGCATCCGCAACGCGCCGGACACCGTGCGCCTGGCCATGGCGGCGCACCCGGAGTACGACGACCGCTACTGGCGCTACGTCGAGAACCTGCGGGTCGAGGGCGCCCCGTCGGCGGCGATCGCGCGGGTGGACAGCGCGGTGTGGCGGCTGGTGGCGCCGGGCGGCGCGGCGGTGGTGCGCTACCGGCTGCGGCTTCCGCCGGGGGAGGGCGGGGTGCGCGCGGCGTGGCGCCCGTTCCTGGCCAGCGGCGGAGGGATGGTGGGCGGCCCGCACTCGTTCATGTACGTGCTGGGCGCCGAGCTGGCCCCATCGTACGTGCGGTTCGAGTTGCCTGCAGGGTGGGAGATGGCGACGGGTCTGGTGCCGACGTCCGACCCGCGGACCTTCTTCGCGCCGAGCGTGGACGTGCTGATGGAGTCGCCGCTGCTGGCGGGGCGGCTGCGCAGCTGGCGCTTCGCGGTGGACGGCGTTCCGCACCGCGTCGTCTACTGGCCCGCGGCAGGGGCGGCGCCCTTCGACACGGCGGCGTTCGCCGGGCAACTCGAGCGGGTGACGCGGCAGGCGGTGGCCCTCTTCGGCCGCGCACCCTACCGCGAGTTCACCTTTCTCTTGCAGGACAGCGCCTACGGCGGGCTCGAGCACCCGAACTCCGTCACCCTCGGCATACCCAGCGCCGAGCTGGCCGAGTCGCCCACGGCGGAGCTGGAGGAGACGGTACACGAGTTCTTCCACAGCTGGAACCTGATGCGGATCCGTCCCGAGGAGTACGGCGGCGTGGACTACCGCACGCAGCGGCCGGTCGCCGGCCTCTGGTTCAGCGAGGGGCTCACCCTCTTCTACGCCGACCTTCTCCTCCGCCGCGCGGGGCTGCCGGTGGAGGACTCCACCCGGGCGGCGCACCTGGAGGGCCTGATCGAGCGCTACCTGGCCGGCCCGGGGAACGCGCGCTTCTCGGCCGAGCAGGTGAGCCGCGTGGCCTACAACGCCCCGCCCGGCGCGCTGGGCGACTACACCGCCAGCGCGCACCTGCAGGGCGAGCTGATCGGCGCCATGCTGGACCTGGTGATCCGCGACGCCACGGCCGGGCGGCGCTCGATGGACGACGTGATGCGGCTGATGCTGGAGCGCTTCTCGGGCGAGCGCGGGTTCAACGGGCGGGACGTGGAGCGCGCGGTGGAGGACGTGTGCGGCTGCGACGTGACCCCGTTCTTCGACGCGCACGTGCGCGGCGCGGGGGCGATCGACTTCGACCGGTACCTGCGGCTGGCGGGGCTCCGCGCCCGGGTGGCGTGGTCGCCCGCGCTCGACCGCGAGGGGCGGCCGGCGGTGGACCTGCGTACCTGGGCGACGGAGAACCCGCCGGGCGGCGGCCTGCGCCTGATCGTCACCGACCCGGCGAGCGTCTGGGGGCGCGCGGGGCTGCACACGGGTGACCGCCTCGTCTCGGTGAACGGCGTTGCGTACGGCAGCTGGCGCGAATACCGGGCGATGCTCACGCGCGTCCGCATCGGCGACACGCTGCGCTACGAGGTGGCGCGCGCGTCGGGCCCGTTCCGCACGACCGTGGTGGCGGCGGGCTTCGACCGCCCGCAGGTGACGATCGAGCCGCTCGCGGATGCGACGGAGCGGCAGCGCGCGATTCGCGACCGCTGGGCCGCGGGCGCGCCGTAGCGGCACCGCATCCCCGTCGCACGCCGAGTGGCGGAACTACCGTGCGGACGGTAGTTTCGCCACTCGCGCTCTCTACTCTCGCACCTTCGCACTCTCGCACTTTCGCACCCACGTGCTGTCGGCCGCCGCGAACCTCGGGACCTGGCGCATCCGCGGGCGGGCGCTCTCGCTGGAGCGGCCCGTGATCGTCGGCGTGCTGAACGTGACGCCCGACAGCTTCAGCGACGGGGGCCGGTTCCAGGGCGTGGAGCCGGCCCTCGCGCGCGCCCGCCAGCTCGTGGCCGACGGCGCGCACGCCCTCGACGTCGGCGGCGAGTCCACGCGCCCCGGCTCCCTCGCCGTCTCCGCGGACGAGGAGCTGGCGCGCGTCCTTCCCGTGCTGCGCGCGATCAAGGCGGAGCTGGACGTCGTCGTCTCCGTCGACACACGCAAGGCGGCGGTCGCCCGGGTTGCGCTGGCGGAGGGCGCGGACGCCATCAACGACGTCTCCGCGCTGGAGGATGCGGAGATGGCGGCGGTGGTGGCCGACTCCGACGCCGGGCTGGTGCTGATGCACATGCGCGGGACGCCGGAGACGATGCAGACGCTGGCCGATTATCGCGACGTGGCGGAGGAGGTGGCCGACGAGCTGGAGCCGCGGGTGGCGCGCGCCGTGGCGGCGGGGATCGGCGAGGAGCGGATCGTGGTGGACCCGGGGATCGGCTTCGCCAAGTCGGTGGCGCAGAACCTGGAGCTGATCGCGCGGCTGGACGTGCTGGTCGAGCGCCTTGGACGGCCGGTGCTGCTGGGGCCCAGCCGCAAGGCGTTCATCGGCGCGCTGCTGGGCGGCGTCCCCGCGGGCGAGCGCGACGCGGGGACGGTGGGCGCGTGCGTGGCCGGGCTCATGCGCGGCGCCCGCCTCTTCCGCGTGCACGAGGTCCGCGCCGCGCGGCAGGCGCTGGACGTGGCCGACGCCATCTTCCGCGCGGGGGCGGCGTGGGCGCGCTGATCGACCGCATCGCCTTCCTGGCCCCCGGGTGGCGCGACGTGGTGGAGATCCTCCTCGTCGCGGCCGTCATCTACCGCATCCTGCTGGTGTTCGCGGGAACGCGGGCGTTCCAGATGCTGCTGGGCTTCTTCCTCCTGGTCGGCCTCTACGTCGTGTCGCGCATCCTGGCGCTCACGCTGGTCGAGTACCTGCTGACGCAGCTCTTCAACTTCGGGGTGATCGCGGCGCTCATCGTCTTCCAGCCCGAGCTGCGCAGCGGCTTGGCGTCGCTGGGGCAGAACCGCCTTTTCCGCGTGTTCACGGGGATGCAGGGCAGGGAGGTGAACCAGGAGATCGTCGAGGCGGTGGAGGAGCTTTCGCGCGACAAGGTGGGCGCCATCATCGCCATCGAGGAGGAGATCGGGCTCGGCGAGTACCTGGAGACGGGGACGCCGCTGCAGGCCCGCGTATCCGCGCCGCTGCTGCAGAACATCTTCACCCCCTATTCGCTGCTGCACGACGGCGCCGCGGTGGTGCGGGGGGACGAGATCGTCGCGGCGGGCGTGATCCTCCCGCTCACCCAGTTCCCGGTGACGGACCGCACGCTGGGGACGCGCCATCGTGCCGCGCTCGGGCTGTCGGAGGAGACGGACGCGCTGGTGATCGTGGTCAGCGAGGAGACGGGGATCGTCTCCGTCGCCCACCGCGGCCGCCTGCAGCGTGGGCTGACGCCCGACCGGCTGCAGGAGATCCTCACCGCCGGCGCGCTGCCGGGCGAGAACGGGGGCCGCGCCGTGGCCTCGCGCGCCTCCGACGCGTCCGCGCAGACGTGAGATCGCTCTGGTCTCACGCGGAGACGCGGAGGCGCGGAGAAAACGAAGAGGACCGCCGACGCAGGGCGGTCCTCATCGTTTGATAGCCAGCGATCCGCCGCGATCAGCAGAAGCAGCTGAGCATGCCGTTGGTGACCAGACAGGGGCAGGCGCCATGGGTCTGGCAGCTGTCCTGGCAGGTGTCGCAGGTGAACGGCTTGCCGCTGGGCTGGTGGGCATCCACGGTGCCCTTCTCCGCCGGCTCGGTGGCGACGGCGAACGACTCCACGGTCAGGGCGTCCAGGCTCAGCTTGACTTTCTTCATCTCGACCTCTCGATCATGGGTGGAGCGCTACCAGCCGGGATGCTGGTGCACGTAGCTGCATGCGGACCGATACGCGCAGAGGGATGCGCGCCGCAGCGATCAGCAGTGCCTGCCGGTAACCGGACAGGTGCAGTCCGTCAGGCAGGTGGCCCCGCAGGTGTCGCAGGTGAATGGCATGCCACTGGGACGATGGGCCAGCACGGTCCCCTTCTCCGCCGACTCGGCGACGACGGCGAACGACTCCACGGACAGGGTGTCCAGGCTCAGCTTGACCTTCTTCATCTCGGCCTCTCGATCAGGGTGCGGCGCTACCAGCCGGATGCCGGTGCACGCTCCAATTGTAATCAAATGGGCGGCAATCATCCAATCTGTAGGCTCTTACAGATCGCTCGCACCGCGGAAAGATCGCGGAGAACTCGGTCCAGGCGGTGATTGAGTCCTCGGCAATTCCCCTTTTCAATCAAAGAACCTCCGACGCAGATCCGCCAGAGGTTCGATCCAGGCTGCGAGGGACGGTGTGTGACTCTAAAGCCTGTCACGCCAGTAGTCCGGCTGACGACTCTGATGTGCCAACGCAATGATCTCGATTACATCATCACCGACGCGATAAACGAGAGCTACGGAAAGCGACGTAGCGGCTTCTTTCTCACACCATCCGAATCTGCCGCATAGCTCATCGGAAATGCGGCGATCTGGTCTAACGCTGTTCGGAAATCGTGCGCAAACTCCCGCCCGTGTTGCGGACTCTCCGCCTTGTGGCGCGCGGCGGCGCCTACATATTCCGCGCGCGCCTCTGGATCGAAAAAGATCCGCATCACCGAAGGAGTTCCTCGACCTCCTTCAACACTTCCTCGGCCGGGATGAGCGTGGTCTTCCCGGAATCGATATCCCGGATGCGGCGCCGGATCTCTTCCGTCCAGGCCGCTTCAACCACGGGATCAACGCGCAGGCTTGCGAGTAGCGCTTCGGCAACATGCTCGCGTTCGGGACGGGGCAGAGATAGCGCCTGGGCCGCAATTTCGTCGGCAGTCAACGTCTTCATCAGATCCCTCTGCGTTGAAATCTCCATCCATTTTACAAGGATGGACTGGCTTTGGGAAGCTCCCGGGCAGTGACTTCTATTGTGGTTTCCATGACAAAACCTCCGACGCAGATCCGCCGGAGGTTCGATCTATGGGCGCTGAGGGATTCGAACCCCCGACCCCCTGTGTGTAAGACAGGTGCTCTGGACCAGCTGAGCTAAGCGCCCGCGTGCTACAGGATGATCCCCAGCGGGATCAGCACCGCGTAGCCCAGCACCAGCAGCAGCGGGGCGAACACGGTGTCGGCCGCGCCCAGCAGGACGTAGCCGAGGATGATGGCCGCCAGCCCCGCGCCGAGGAACGCCAGGTTCTTCGGCGTGAAGCGGAGCGAGCCCGCGGCGTCGGCCGGAGGCGGGGCGGGTGCGTTGCGCGGACGCGCGGGAGTCGGTCTGGGCATGCGAAAAACCTAGCCGCGGCGCGGGAAAGCGTCAACCCCGCCCGCCGCGCGGAGATGCGGGGACGGGGCCGCGCCCTGCGTTTCCGCTCGCCGCGCCGTCCGTCACGCCGCGGCGGCCAGCTCCACCTCGGCGGCGGCGTTCTTCATCACCGTGGCCAGCAGCGTGTAGGCCTCGGTCCACGCGGCCTCCACCTGGGGGGTGAACGCCGGGCCCAGCCCCGTGCTCAGCGTCCACAGCAGGGCGGACGCCACGGTGTCGTAGTGCTCGTCCTCCACGCCGTACCCCGCGTGCCGCCGGCCGAGCGCCTCCACCGCGGGCACCAGCTGGTCCAGGCGGTCCAGCCCGCGTACCGCCACTGCCAGCATCTGCATCAGCTTCTTTCCCTGTTCCTTCAGGTCGCCGCGGAACATGGGCCGCAGCGACGGGTCGAGGTGGAACAGGCGGCCGTAGAACAGCTCCGCGGCGGCCTCGGAGATCGGCTCCACCAGCGCCCAGCTCGACTGCACGAGGGTCTTGCTCTCGGGGGTCATCTTCGGGTGCTCCGGATAGGATTGCGTCAGCGTCCGGACCTTCGTTCCCCCGCCGGACGTCGGGGTGGGCGGATGGTGCGCCGTGTATGCCGAGCCGCCGGGCGGATCCGGCCCGGCGGGGCACAAGGGGATCGGGGGGAGCTCGACCTCAGCTCCCGATCTGCACCAGCCGCCGCTGCCGTTCGTGCAGCGGCACCACGCGCGAGCCCGCGTCGCCCAGCGCGGCCTGGCGGATCTCCGCGGCGTGCGCGCTGAACACCTCCATCCACGCCGCCCGCAGTGCGGGGGTGAAGCCGGCGCCCAGCGCCCGCTCCAGCATGGTGAAGAGCGCGCCGCAGACCACCATCTCGTGCGCGCTCTCCCAGGGATCTGCCGCGGCCTCGACGCCGCCGGCGCGCCACTCCTCGCCCAGGTTGCGAACGAGCGCGGTGAGCGCCCGCATCAGCTCCCGCTCCCGCTCGCGCATCTCGGTGCCGCGGAAGTGGCGGCCGAGCTGCGGGTCGATGTCGATCAGGCGGTCGTAGAACGCCTGCGCGGCGGCCGGCGCGTGGTCGAGCACGGCGGCCCAGCTCTCCTGCACCCGGTCTCGGGTCTCGTACGTCATCGGCAAGGCGGCGACGGGTGGCGTCTGACACCTGGATGCCGCCCCCCAGAGCAACCGCCGCGCCCGTTCCGGCACGCGCCCCAGGTTGTGGTGATGCAATCACTTGGAAATCACCACCCGCACCACGCCCGGGCGGGATGGGGTGTGCGTGGGACAATCTGCTGCCGGTGTGGGACGTGTGCGCCCCATGAGGCTGCGGCGCCGGCGGTACATCGGCGTCTCAGGCGCGGAGGTTACATCCGTCGTGGGGATGTCGGGAGGAAGATCGCCGGAAAGGGTGAGGAAAGCGCGGAAAATCGGGAAGGGACTGGGGGATTTGGGGAAGATGAAGATGGTGGGCGGGGTTGGGAGGGGCGGTTGAAACCGCGGCACCGCGGCAACAACCACACGAAGTCCGCCTTCGCGGACTACCGGCTGCGGCTCGTACGCAGATCAGGCGCGCGCGACGGGCTTCTCACTCGCGTTCGTCGTCCGGCTCTGCGAGCGGGTAGTCGACGCCCGCCAGCTCCGGCCGCACGGGCGGCAGCATCCGCTCCTCGGCGTCCATCTGCGCGAGCTTGGCGCGGTTGCGGCGGCGGCGCGGGAGCCACGCGGCCAGCACCAGCGCCGTCGCGGCGAGCCAGATGAGCGCGGCGTTGCTGAGGATGGCGAGCCAGCCGTAGCGCGAGCGGACGTCGCGCCGCCACTCGTCCTCTAACTGGCCGAAGGTGATGCCGAAGGTGGTGCGCAGCGCGCCCTCGAAGCTTCCCTCGCGGCGCCAGTTGTCGAACAGCAGCTGCATCCCGCGGTCGCCGCCGCGCCGGCGCAGGTAGTCCACCGCCGTGGCGGAGAGCAGGTAGGCGAAGCGCGCCTCGCCCGCGCCGCGCGGCCAGTCGAGCGTGAGCGAATCCAGCGGCGGCGTGCTGCCGGTGAGGAACGAGAGCCGGAGCTGCCACCCGCTCTCCACGTCCCACCCGCCGCTGGCCACCTCCGCGTAACCCTCGTCGAACCAGCGCGGGACCAGGTCGCCCAGTCGGTCGTGCAGCACCAGGTGCGCGACCTCGTGGCGCAGGATGACGGCCGCGTCCTCGTCGCGGACGCGCGCGCCCGGGTACTCCGGCAGCACGATCCGCCGCAGGCCCGGGATCGCCACGCCGCCCGCCCACTCGGGGATGTCGCCGCCCGTCGCCGCGGCGAACTCGGCCGGCGTGGATGCCAGGACGATCGTCGTCGACTCCGGCACCGCCACCGCGCCCAGTCCGGGAAAGCGCACCGGCCGCCGCGCCGCCTCCATCACCCGCTTCGCCAACCCTCGCTGTCGCGGTGCGTAGACGACGCTGACGCTCCCCGCGCGGAGCGTCTCCACCGACTGGGCCTGGAGATCGGACGAGATCGGGAGGATGGAATTGAAGATGAGCGAGGCAATCGCGGCGATGAGCCGCAGAGATCGCCGAAGGATGAACGGACGCGTCATACCTGAACGATCAGCGAAACTCGAGGAATTGTGAAGCTGCCGGGGGGCAGGCAGACTTGATCAGGGGTAGGGTATGATATATTGTCCTACCATGGCAAAAACTAAGATCGCGGTCACGCTCGATGCGTCGCTGCTCAGCCAGGTCGACGCGCTCGTCCGCGAGCACCGCTATTCGAATCGAAGCCAGGCCATCGAGGCTGCGGTCGCGGAGCAACTCGCCCGCTTCCGCCGGACGCGACTGGCTGAAGCGTGTTTGCGCTTGGATGTCGCAGAGGAGCGCGCACTGGCGGAGGAAGGCTTGGCTGCGGATGTCGCGGCTTGGCCGGAGTACTAAGCGTGCGCATCCGCCGAGGTGAAATCAGGTGGGCAGACCTGGATCCGGTACGCGGACGCGAGCAGGCCGGACGGCGCCCTGTGTTAATCCTGAGCCACGATGTATTCAACGAGCGCTCGGGCACCGTCATCGCCGCTGCAATCACGAGTCAGCCTCAACGTGCTGGCTTTCCCCTGACGCTTGAATTACGAGCCACCGCGCTTCCGAAGCGCTCCTGGGTGAAGATCAGCCAAGTGCGAGTTCTTACAACCGAACGGATCGGTGATCTGCTTGCCGAAGCATCGCATGAAGAGCTGACACAGGTGGTCGAGGGGTTGAACGAGATCATCGGCGACTGACAATCATCCCCCAAAAGAGAAGCCTCGCGCGGTTTGCGAGGCTTTCCAATGTTCCAGCCGCGGCCTCAGCCGCCCGTCCGACCCTTGCTCACGCGTTGGCCGTCTCGCTCGCGTCGCTGGTGAAGGTCACCGGCTCGCCGGCGTCCACCTGCTTCAGCGCGATGCCGCAGCGCTCGCCCCACAGGCTGAAGCGGTTCGTCTCCACCCCCTGCCGCCACGCCTCGGCCGCGGCGCGGTGGTTCCCCTCCAGGTAGAACGCGCGCCCCATCTCCCACCACGCCTCGAGCATGTTGGGGCCCAGCTCCAGCGTGCGGCGGAAGAAGGCGCGCGCGTCGTCGAACATCTCCCGCTCCAGGTACACCAGCCCCATGTAGAAGTGGGCGTAGAGACTCGCCTTGCGGTCCTGCTCCTGGCGGATGGCCTTGGACAGGTGCTCGATGGCCTCGCCGAAGATCCCCTTCTTCAGGCAGATGTAGCCCAGATTGACGCGCGCCAGCGGGTTGTCGGGCGTCTTCGCCAGCACCTTGTAGTAGGTGAACAGCGCGTCGTCGTACTGCCCGCGAAGCATCTGCGCCCACCCCAGCAGCGTCTCGGCCTGGGGATCGTTGGGCGCCAGCTCCAGCGCGCGCTCCAGCTCCTTGATCGCGCGCTTCGGGTCGCCGCCGGCGATGGCGCTCCACCCGCGCTCGATGTAGGTGGAGCTGCCGATGTGGTCGGCCACGGCGGTGCGCCCGCGCGGCGCCGGCGACGGCTTCTCCCCCGCGAGCGACTTGTAGCGCTGCACCAGCTCGCGGAGGGTCTCCTTGAAGGCCGCCAGCTGCTCGACGGCGGCCTCGGTCTCCTTGAACAGCCCCACGATCTCGTTCTTCACCGCGTCGTCGGCGCCGCCCGCGTCCAGCCGGGCGACGATGGCGGCGCGGCGCTGCTCGTACGCGGCGATCAGCTCCTCCGCCGTCATCCCTTCGCGCCCTTCCGCTTCGTGCCCGGCGCCGACGCCTCGCCCGCGGTCTGCTCCTCGCCGCCGGCCAGGCCGGAGAAGAGCAGTTGCATCCGCTCCTGGCTGCTCAGGATGCGCTCCAGGTCGAGCAGCACCACGAGGCGCGATTCCAGCCGCACGATCCCGCGGATGAACTCGGCGGCGAGGCCCTTCACGAACTGCGGCGGCGGCTGCACGGCGGTCTCGGGGGCGCGCAGCACCTCGGTCACCTCGTCCACCACCAGCCCCAGGCGCTCGCCCTGGAAGTCGACCACCACGATGCGCGTGTCGTCGTCGTAGCGCAGGTCGTGCACCTCGAAGCGCTTCCGCAGGTCCACGATGGGCACGAGCGTGCCGCGCACGTCCATCACGCCCTCGACGAAGGCGGGCGCCTTGGGCATGGCGGTGGGCTCCTCGTAGCGCAGGATCTCGTGCACCTGGAACACGTCGAGCCCGAACTCCTCGCCGCCGATGCGGAAGGTCACGAGCTGCACCTGCGGCACGGCCGCCGCGCGAACGTTTCTCATGGGCGTGGTGTGGCGTGTGTGGAATCGCGGATCGTGGAACTTCAACTGCAACTGCTTGAACTGCAAGGGGATTCGGGCGTGTCCCCCGGGAGACCCTCCCCCCGCGGCTGGGGCCGCGTACCCCCTCCCGATAACGGGAGGGGGTAACTTCAAGTGCGTGGCGCAACCAACGGTTGTGCACCTCGACTTCGGTGCGACGCGTTGCCCTGGCTGGCTTGTGTGCCGCATCGAAAGCTCCACCACGCTGAGTTCTCCCCGCCCCTGCGCAGCGGGGGAGGGGCCGGGGGAGGGGGCCGCCTGCAGCCGCGCCGGCGCATCCCGTTCGCGGTGATGCCCGCCCGACTACCTCTCCCGGTACGGGAGAGGTGGCGAGCCTAGGCGAGCCGGAGAGGGCGCGACGCCGCGGTCGCTTCGATGCTCATCCTCCGTCCCGACTCACCCGGCGGCCGCTCTCACCCCGCCGTCGTCGCCACCTCGCGCAGCATCTCCGCCAGGTCGATCAGGCTGACCAGCTTCCCGCCCACGCGCGCGACGCCGACGACGAACTGGTCGCGCTCGCCGCCGGTGTGGGGCGGGGGGCGGTAGTCGGCGGGGGTGAGGGCCACCACGTCCTGCGCCCCGTCCACCGCCACGCCCAGCCGCGCGTCTCCCACGCCGACCACGAGGATCGCCGGCTGCTCCGCGGCGAGCGCCAGGTCCAGCAGCGGCGCCACGTCGAGCACGGGCACCAGCTCGCCGCGCAGGCGCAGCATCCCCAGCAGGTGCGGCGGCATGTCGGGAAGACGGTGGATGCGGCGCTTCGTCACCACCTCCTCCACCAGGTGGATGTCGCACGCGTGCAGCTCGCCGCCCAGCTGGAAGGCGATCACCTGCGCCTCGTCCTCCGCCACCCGCTCGCGGAAGGGGCGGAACGCGTCGCCGCTCACGCGTGTCCCTCCGCCATCACCGCCGCGCGCGCGTCCACCGCCTCCTCGATGGCGGCGGGGATGCGGTCCAGCGGCAGGATGGTGCGCACGTGCTCGGCCGCGGCGTGCGGCATCCCGTAGATCACGCTCGTCCCCCGGTCCTGCGCGATCCCCGCGCCGCCGGCGTCCACGATCTCGCGCACCCCCTCCGCGCCGTCGCGCCCCATCCCCGTCAGCACCACGCCGACCGCGCGCGCGCCGTACGCCTGCGCCACCGAGCGGAAGAGCACGTCCGCCGCGGGGCGCACGCCCCACAGCGACGGCCCCTGGTCCAGCGCCACCCGCGGCACCCCGGCCTCGTCGCGCACCACGCGCATGTGGTAGTCTCCCGGCGCCATGTAGACGTGGTTCTGCCGCACCGGCTCGCCCTCCACCGCCTCGGTCACCGGCAGCCCCTCCAGCGCGTCCAGCCGCTCGGCGAAGGTGCGGGTGAAGTGCGCCGGCATGTGCTGCACCACCAGCACCGCCGCGCCCAGCGGGACGCGCAGCCGCGGCAGCATCTCCGCCAGCGCGCGCGGCCCGCCGGTGGACGCCGCGATGCACACCGCGATCTCCGACGCGGCCGCGTCCAGCCCGGCCGGACGCCGCCGCTTCCGCCGCACCGGCGGCGCCGGCATCGCCGCCGCGGGCGACGGCGATGCGGCGGGCGGCTCCAGCACCGAGCGCTCGCGGCGGCGCGGCGACGGCCGCGCCTGCATGCGCACGGGGATCGCGGAGAGGTTCGCGGCGGCCGCGGCGCGGAGCGCCTCGAGCAGCCGGTCGGCCACCGTCTCCAGGTTCAGCGAGATCGTGCCGCTGGGCTTGCTGACGAAGTCCACCGCGCCGTAGTCCAGCGCGCGCATGGTCGCCTCGCCGCCCTCCGTGGTGTAGGCGGAGAGCATCACCACGGGGCGCGGGGTCTCGCTCATGATGTAGCCGAGCGCGGTCAGCCCGTCGACCCCGGGCATCTCCACGTCCATCGTCACCAGGTCGGGCTCGAGCTGGTGCACCTTCTTCAGCGCGTCGTTGCCGTCGCGCGCGGTGCCGATCACCCGGAACTCGTCGGTCTGCGACAGGATGTCGGTGATCACCCGGCGCATGAACGCGCTGTCGTCCACCACCAGCACGGTGTGCGTGCGGCGGGCCTTCCCGCGCGGGCGCGACCCCGACGGCGGCCTAGAGGACGACATCCGGCCGGCCCACCGAGGAGACCACGGTGCGCCCCTCGGCCACGGAGAAGCGCACCGACCGCCCGAAGTCGCCCCCCACCGCCTCGCCCAGCAGCGGGATCCCAGCCCGGCGCAGCGCCTCGCGCGCCGCGCGGATGTTGCGCTCGCCCATGTTCAGCGAGCCGGGCACCATCAGCGAGGTGAACATCGACGCGCCGCCCACCAGCCGCGCCTCGATCCGCCCGTTGCGCGCGCCCATCCCCCCCAGCTCATCGATCAGCATGGGCACGGCGGTGGTGGCGAACTTGGCCGAGTTGTGGCGGTCGCGCGCCAGCGCGGGTTCGGGGAGGAGGACGTGCGCCAGCCCGCCCACCTTCGCCATCCGGTCGTGCAGGAGGATGGCCACGCAGCTCCCCAGCCCCAGCGTCACCAGCACGTCGCCGGCGCCGCCGACGGCGTGGTGGGCCACCTTCACGAAGATCTGCCGGGGATTCATGCGGGCTTCTGAAAGATCCGTTCGCGGTTGTTCACCGAGCGGAAGAGCGTGCGGGCCACGCCCACCAGCGTCTCCACCTTTCCCATGACCAGGTATCCCCCCGGCACCAGCGCGTCGTAGAAGTCCTTGAACAGCCGCTCCTGGATCTCGCGGTCGAAGTAGATCACCACGTTGCGGCACAGGATCAGGTTCTGCCCCCCCTCCGCGCGCTCGGAGATCAGGTCGCGGCGCACGAAGCTCACGTTCTTCTGCGCCTCGGGGCGGATGCGGAAGGGCGGACCGGGGCTGAACCAGCGCTGCCGCAGGTGCGGCGGCGTCTCGCTCAGCGACAGGTCGGGATAGACGCCGCGCTGCGCGTTGTCCAGGCTCTTGCGGTCGATGTCCGTCCCCACGATGCGCACGCGGTCGACCTCGTGGCGGCGGTGGTGCTTCTCCGCCCACTCGTGCATCAGGATGGAGACGGTGTACGCCTCCTCGCCGCTGGCGCTTCCCGCGCTCCACACGCGGATGGGCCCCGGCGCGGCGAACAGCGGCGGCAGCAGCTGCTGCTCGATGGCGTGCCACGTCTCGATGTTCCGGAAAAACTTCGTGACGTTGATGGTCAGCGTGTCGAGCAGGTGGTCGTACTCGCCCGGCTCGCGGTCGAGCAGCGCCGCGTAGTCGGCGAACGACGTCTGCCCGCGCGCGCGCATCCGCACGGCGATCCGCCTTCTAAGGCATTTATCCTTATAAAACGTACAATTAAAACCCCGGTCGCGCTCGATCTTCCGCTTCAGGCGCTCCAGCTCCTCCTCGTCGCCTTCCAGCGGGAGGGTGAAGGGGACGTACGGCGGCGGCAGGTTCATCGCAGCACGTTCTCCACCAGCTCCAGGTTCGTCCGGACGACGCCGTTGCCGGGATTGATCTCCAGCGCGCGCTTCCACAGCCGCACCGCCTCGGGGCGCTCCATCCGCTTGTAGTGGATGTTGCCCAGGCGGAAGTAGACGTCGTCGCCCAGGTCGGGGCGCAGCTGGATGGCGCGGCGGTACGCGTCGGCCGCCTCGTCGTAGGCGCCGCGGCGGTAGAGCGCGTCGCCCAGCCCCTTGTGCGCCTGCGGGAGGTCGCCGTCCTCCTCCGTGGCCCTCCGATAGAGTTCCTCGGCCTGCTCCCACTCGCCCCGGCGCTCGCGGACGGCGCCGTAGTGGAGGTGCACCGGTGCGGAGTGGGGATGCGCGGCGACACCCTCCTCGCCCAGCTTCACCGCCTCGTCGGGCCGCCCCGCCGCGGCCTCGGCCAGCATGGCGAAGGCGAAGTAGGCGGCGGGCGCCTTTCCCGTCCCCAGGAGATCGCGGTACCTGGCGAACGCCTCGACGGCCGCGTGGGGGTCGCCCTGCTTGAGGACCAGGATGGCGCGGGAGAGGAGGACCTGCGGGCGCTTCGGCGCCATCCGCGCCGCCTCGTCCACCGCGAAGCGCGCGTCCTGCAGCCGGCCGATCCGCTCCAGCGCCAGCGCCATGTCGTGCAGCGCGCTGGCGCGGACGCCGCCGATCTCCACCACCTCCTTGAAGTACCGCAGCGCGAAGCGGTCGTCGCCCTTCCGCAGCCCGATCAGCGCGAGATGGAAGCGCGAGTCGGGGTTCGTCGGCTGCAGCTCGGCCACGCGCCTGAACTCGCGCGTGGACTCTTCGTACATCCCGGTCTTGTAGAAGGCGATGCCGAGGTTGCGGTGCTCGTCGATGCGGGCGCGGGGCACCTGCTGCACCTCGGGCGCGCGCCGGCCCACGGGGTGCGCGAAGCCGGCCTGGATCAGCCCGTACAGGGCCTTTCCCACGTCGAACTCCACCATCCCGCTGTCGTCGATGATGTCCTGCACGCTGCGCTTGCCGTCGATCAGCGGCAGGATCTTGCGCTGCTCGTCGGCCAGCTCGAAGCCCTCGATGGGCTTGGAGCGGTCCATGTCGAACACCAGGTCCAGCGAGGGGATCTTCTTCTCGATCAGGCTCCACTCGTCGATCCGCCGCGCGCCTTCCAGGAGCAGGTTCTCGGGGTTGATGGAGACGAGCATCGCCCCCTCCTCGGGGCGCTGGTCGGGCTCGAACTGGAAGGTCCCCTGGTTCCAGGTGAAGAGGAAGTAGACCGCCTCCTCGATCTGGATGCGGATGTAGTGCTGCAGCTGCTCGCGGGTGATGTGGCCGCGGCGGACCAGGATCTCGCCCAGGCGGTCGCCC
This sequence comes from Longimicrobium sp., assembly GCA_036377595.1. NCBI lineage: Bacteria > Pseudomonadati > Gemmatimonadota > Longimicrobiia > Longimicrobiales > Longimicrobiaceae > Longimicrobium > Longimicrobium sp. The sequence goes on from DASUYB010000113.1 coordinate 42,177, forward strand.
GGCGTCCGCGCCTGCTCGTCGATGGCGGCGAAGAGGTCCTCCGCGCGCAGCAGCCCGTTCTTCACCAGCAGGTCGCCCAGCCGGTCGCGGCGGTTGACGATGCTGGCGTAGGTGATGCGCCCGCGGTCGAAGTAGATGTAGCCGAACGAGGCGCGGTCGGTCAGCGACAGGCACCCGGTCTTCTGCCCCATCGCCAGGAGCTGGAGGACGTCGGGAAGCCCGGCCTCGCGGAGGTTGCCCTTGATCGCCATCTCAGGCCAGCTCCTCGATCAGCCGGTCGTCCAGCGCCAGCCAGTCCCACGCCACCTTCTCGGGGTTGTTGAGATACCAGCGGTCCACCGGCGGCGGCGCCGGCCGCGAGCGCTCGGCCGCCGCGCGCGCGGACACCAGCAGCGCTTCCGCTTCGGCGACGCGGTCGGGGTCGCGGAGGACGGCGGAGGCGGCGGCCTCGGAGTCGAGCTCGGAAAGCTCCGTGGCGATCGCCTTCAGCTTCTGCAGGTCCGCCGCGTATCCGGCGAGGAGCGTGTCGACGTCGGGCGCGGAGTCCGCCTCGAGCGAGTGCTCCAGGCGGCGGGTGCGATAGCCCTCGCCCTCGTAGCGGAGGATGGCCTCGGCCAGCTTCTTCCGCCACGGGTCGGTCTCGACGATCTGTTCGACGGTGCTGGTGATGTCGAACAGGAAAGCGCTGAACTCGTCGGCGTGCTGGGGGCGGGGAAGGCCGACCAGCCCGGGAAGCTCGGAGACGCGCACCTGCCGCTGCTCCTCGGCCTGCACCTGGGCGATGCGGTCGACGCTCGCCTGCAGCTCGCGCGCGCCGTCCAGCGGCAGCTTGGCCAGCGCCTCGGTGACGCCGCCGGAGAGCTCGATGCCGTGCCGCGCCGCCGCGCGCCGGACGATCTCCTGCCGCGTCTCGGGTTCGGCCGGCGTCATGTCGACCACCAGGCCACCGGCGAGCTTGGCGCGGAACTCCTCGCTCACCCCGTCCAGATCCGCCGGGGCCAGCCGCGCGGCGAGGACGATCTGCGTTCCCGTCCAGACGATCTCGTCCCAGACGCGGAGGAGCTCCTGCTGCGTGCGGCTCTTTCCCGCCAGCAGGTGCGCGTCGTCGATGAGGATGACGTCGCTCTCCAGCAGCTCGTCGGCGAACGCCTCCAGCGTTCCCGCGCTGACGGCCGAGGAGATGTCGTCGACCAGCTCCTCGGCGGTGCGGAAGGTGACGTGCAGGTCCGGCCGCACGGTGAGCGCCAGCGCCCCCACCGCGCCGAGGAGATGCGACTTGCCGACCCCGGCGGAGCCGTAGACGTAGAGCGGGTTGTAGCTGGTCCCCGGGGCCTCGGCGGCACGGCGCGCGGCGGCCGCGGCCATCTGGGTGCCGGGGCCGGCCACGAACGTGTCGAAGGTGAAGCGGGGGTCCGGCTGGAACCTCATCGCGTCGGCGTGCGGGTCGGATTCAGGGCGGCGGCGGTGATGGATGATCGGAGGGAAAAGCTATCTTCCGACGCGCCTTGAGGCTAGGTGCGCGACGCATGAGGGAGGGCTGGTTCAGCCGATCAATGGATTGATCCGGACCCACGCTGCGACGAACCGCCGCATCTCGACGAACTGCAGTTCCGACCGCCTGACGAAAAGCAGCCTGCATACGGCGGGAAGGTCCCTGGTGAAGCGTGCGTAACGCTCGCGGATTTTTGCGGGACCCGGAATGGAGGCGACGCCGTCCAGCGCGGTGGCCAGCATTGCGCGCACGGCGGCGATCGCCTCGCCGGGATCGTTGCCATGAGCGCGGATGTCCTGGCCGGCGATGTCGGAGCAGAACTGCTGGTAGCGGTAGCGCTCCCGGTCCAGGATCAGCGTTCGCTTCAGCTTTTGCACGCCCGTGCCGTACTCCCGCGCGCCCAGGAAGAGGCCGAGTTCCAGGGGCATGTTGAACCGTGGCAGGTGGCTCCTGGGGTCAAGCTGCACGCGGGAGATGTCGTGGATGCCGTAGCGGCAGTCCCGGATGATTCGCTTGATCTTCCGGATCCGCTCCTCGCCGCCGTCGTCCGCCTCCAGTGCCGTCCGCGCCACGAATCCGCACTCGTAAATGGTGAATACAACGGCGCGAAAAATTGGATGGTACCGGGCATCGAACGGACAGTTGACGAAGACGTTGCGGTCGTAATCGCCCGCGCTCGTCATCCGGGTCACGCCTCCCGACTCCGGGGCGACTCAACTCCGTCGCCCGAGCTCCGATCCTTCATCCGGCACTCCCGGCGCTCGCGCCTTTCCATGACGGCACGAACCGCTTTCTCGATCTCCGCGTTCGTGAATCTGCCCTCTTCTGGCGGCATGATCACGGTTCTCCACGGAAGCTTCCTTGCCATGTCGCCTCCTCGTTCAGCGTCTGCAATCCAACCTCGCCACGAAGTGTGCAACGCGGAGAGATCGTCACTTCCCATCCGTTCCGCGCTCGAGGCGTTCCTGGAGCCGGGCTGCCCGCTCGCGGAGCATCTCCAGGCTTTCGTCGCGCTGCTCCGGCGAGCCCATGCACCCCAGCTCTGCGAAGATCGCGTGGACGAACTCGCCGAAGGTGATGGTGAGCCCGTCCTCGAGGATCGCGTTTCCGCCGAGCGGTCCTCCGTCGCGGAAGGCGATCCCGGGATCGTAGCGGAGGGGATAGTGCGCCAGCTCGTTCACGGGCGTGAGCTCGATGGCGATCCCTCCCTCGAAGGTCTCGGGATCGACCTCGGGGTGGGCGGCGAAGTAGCCGGGGTGCGGTTCCGTCCACCGGCCCCATCCCTGGAATCCGCGGTAGACGTGGTACGGCCCCACCCATCGCCCGTTCCGCCTGCCCGGAAGGATGCGGCGGCACACCGGCTGGCCGGTGATGGGGTCGTCGCCGGTGGCGTCCACGATCTTCGGCGGCGGCGTCTCGCCGATCAGCGCGTGCAGCGCATCGACGGCGGCGTCGTGCTCGCCGGCCTCGTCCTCGTCCACGAACCGCAGCGGCTCGTCGGGATTCTCCGGGTCGGCCTCGTACTCCGTCAGCCAGGCTTCGTTGTGCACCTCCAGATGGCGCATGCCGTCGTCGTCCTCGTCCTCGGGCTCGCGCTCCGCCTCGGCCAGGAACGCGGGCAGGTCGCAGGAGAGCATCCCCGACAGGTTCTCGATCCCCTCCACGCCGCGGAGGAGGGAGAACAGGTCGCCCATCGTGTAGTCGGGGTCGATCGCGTCGAGGAGGCAGTGCCAGAAGCACAGTAGCTCGAAGACGCCGGTGGGCACCACGAGATCCTGTCCGGCGTCGTGCCGCGCGACGATCCCGTCCTTCGTCAGCTCGATGGAGACGCTCATCCGCACCATCCCGCGTCCAGGTCGCCCAGCTTGCGCGCGATCTCCTCCATGATCTCGGCGGCGCGCTGCTCGACGGCTTCGCGGAACGCGTCGCGGGTACGCGGGTCGCCGGCCAGGCCCAGCACGCCGAAGACCGCGTGCACCAGCTCGCCGAAGGTGATGGTGATGCGCTCGCGGAAGACCGCGCCGTCGCGTCGCTCGTCGCCGAAGGCGATCTCCGGGTTGTAGCGCAGCGGGCGGTGGGCCAGCTCGTTCACCGGCACCAGCGCGAGCGCGAAGCCGTGGACGCACTTCGCGGGATCGAGCCGCGGATGCGCCGCGAGGTAGCCGGGGAACGGCTCGCGCCACCGCCCCACGCCGTGGAAGCCGCGGTGGATGTGGAACGGCCCGCACCACGTCCCGTTGCGCGAGCCCGGCACGAAGCGGCGCGTCAACGGCTTGCCGGGGAACGGATCGCCGGGGTCGAAGAACTCCTCCGTGGCGCGCAGCGGCCGCGGCTGCCCGCCGATCAGCTCGTGGAGCGCGCGCATCATCGCCTCGTGCTCCTCGGCCGCGGCGCCTTCCAGGTACCGCGATGGCTCGTCCGGGTTGCGCGGGTCTTCCTCGTACCCGGCGGGGATGGGCTCGTTGAAGACTTCGAGGTAGTCCGGGCCGTCGTCGTCGGCCGTGGGTGCGAGCTGGCCCTCGTCCAGGAACGACGGCACGTCGCAGCCGAGCAGCGCGGGGAGGAGCTCGGCGTTCCGCAGACGGCGCAGGAGCGCCAGCAGGTCACCCAGCGTGTATTCGGGATCGATGTCCCCGACGATCCAGTGCCAGAGCTGGAGGAGGTCGAGACCCGTCTCGGGAACGAGGTATCCCGTGCGGCCGTCCACCTCCGCCCGCAGTCCATGCTTCGTGAGCTCGATCGAGTTGAACATGCGCACTCCTTCGATCTCATGAATGGAGAGCAGGACCCGATCGGGACCTGCTCGATGTGTCGGTGAGGGGATGAAAGATGGACGAAACGCACCCGCTGGCAAGGACATTGAGAACACCCGCGTCACGCTTGGATCGAAGACGCTTCCTGGCTGAAAGAGAGCTTGTCGTGTGGGGCTCGAAAGGAACGGCTCAGCACGCCGCTGCCGTTGTGGCAGCCGCGCGGGGCGGGAGATCAGCGGAATGGTGATGGATCGAAAGGAAACCGGTGCCGCCGCTCGTGGCGAGCGTTACGGCCCGAATCGGCTGGAGACTGGTCGACGAAGCACCAGCGATGGGCTGGCGGGATCAGCCGTCGAGCTTCTCGGCGGAGAGCGCGATGGGGATCGCCGCGGGGAGGTAGTAGACGCGGTAGCGGGCGCCGCCGCGGAAGTAGCCCAGCGATTCGGCGTCCTGGAAGCGGAAGGTGAACTTCCGGAAGAGGCCGCGCCGCAGCTCGAGGTTGCGGACGGGGTGGGGACCTCCGTGCCAGACCTGCTTGTCGACGACGCGCGCCACGCCTTCCACCGAGCGGATGGCACCGCGGTGGTAGCGCCGCGTGCTCCAGAGGGCGGAGCCCGCCGCGATGGCGAACATCACCACGAGCAGCGCCGCCGCGATCCCCAGCCCCTGCCCACCGCTCGGCGTGAGCCGGGCCGGATCCCACCCCGCCCGGCCGAGCTCGACGACGGCGCCGGCCACCAGGATCAGGGCGAACCAGGCGCCGAACCAGCGCAGCGCCTGGAGCCCCTGCGTCCGCATCGTCGCCGCGTTGTGCTCGGCGAGCTGGCGCTGGGGCTCGCTCAGGTAGCCGCGCCGGTCGTGCGCGAGGTCGTTCTCGTCGAAGCGCAGGGTGTACATCGCCGCGTCCGCCCGTCGGGAGGGAAGCACGATGCCCGGGGAGAGACGGCCGGCTACGTGGCCGCGGTGACGCCGCGGCCGAAGCGCTGCGAGAGGCGGCGCAGCACCTGCTCGCTGATCCCCCGCAGCGTGTCGAACACGCCGGCGCCGGCCAGCGCGCGCGCCTCGTAGCGCGGCAGGTCGCGGTAGTTCAGCAGGTCGTCCATCTCCTCCACGCTCATCACGTCGGGGAGGTCGCGCTTGTTGTACTGCAGGACGATGGGAATCTGCCGCGGGTCGACGCCCTGCTCCAGCAGGTTCACCTGCAGGTTGCGGAAGCTCTCGATGTTCTCCTCGGCCTGCGCGCGCTGGCTGTCGGCCACGAAGACCACGCCGTCGGCGCCCTGCAGGACGAGCTTGCGGGTGGCGTCGTAGTAGACCTGGCCGGGAACGGTGTAGAGCTGGAACCGCGTCTGGAAGCCGGAGATGGTTCCCAGGTCCAGCGGCAGGAAATCGAAGAAGAGCGTGCGGTCGGTCTCGGTGGCGAGCGAAACCATCCGCCCGCGCCGGTCCTCGGGCACCTGGCCGTAGATGTACTGCAGGTTGGTGGTCTTCCCCGAGCGCCCCGGACCGTAGTACACGATCTTCGAGGTGATCTCGCGGGTGGAGTAGTTGACCAGGGACATTCGCTCTTCCGCTTCCCTTCAATATCCGCCGTGCGTTGCGATGCGCCGTACCAATCTACACGCCCGGCCCGGCGGCGGCGCCCTCCGCCTCACCGCCGAAGATGGTTTCCAGCCCCGCCTCGAGGTCGCGCTCGAACGAGCGGGCGTCGGCCGTGGGCCGCGTCTGGCTCCAACCGGGGAGCGCGGCCACCTCGCGCACGAACTCGTCGAAGAACACCTGCACCAGCCCGATGGACGAGTCGTCGCCGAACACGGCGATGGCGATCAGGTCCTCGGCCGGCGTTCGGAACGGGCCGATGAACACCTGCGCCTGGGCACCGCCCTGGTGCAGGTGGCGGAACCCGCCCTCACCCAGCATCACCGCCAGCGCGTGGGAGGAGGCGTGGATGCCGGCGCCCAGCGCGGCCACCCCCATCACGTCCAGCGCCCGCGCGAAGCCGCGCTGCGCCAGCACCTGGCCGCTCTCGTTGATCAGGAGCACCAGGCGCAGCGCCGCCTCGCGCGCGAAGCGCTCCACCGGCGGTGAGAGCGCGCCGACGAACTGCGCGAGGTCGGCGCGCCTCATCCCAGCGCCTCGACGACCTTCGCCGCCTCCAGGCGCACCATCCCCACGTTCACCCACCCCTCGGCGATGACCACGAGGAGGAGGTCGCCCAGCTGCGGCGGGGCGGCGGCGAAGAGGAGCCCCTCGTCGGCCTCCACCTGCACGAACTGCGCGTGGCCGAACTCGGCGCCCCGTACGGAGCGGGCGGCGCGGCGGAAGATGGAGGCCACGAGCGCGGCCACCGCCTGGCCGGGGACGCCCACCATCAGGTCTTCCTCCACGATCAGCCCGTCCTCGAGCGCCACCACCATGCTGCCGCGGACGCCGGAGACGCGGTTGACCCGGTCGAGCAGCTCGGCGTAGGCGCTCACCGGGCGCCTCCGCCCAGGAAGCGCGCCGCGGCCTCGCGCGCGCGGGCGGCCACGCGCAGCACCCATCCCATCGGCACCTCGCGGCGCCCGGCCACGGCCACCATCCCGCCGTCGGGGGTGGGGGAGAGGCGGACGACGACTTCGGCCGTCTCCACCAGGATCCCCTTCCATTCCCCCAGCTTGAGATGCCGCACGGCGCGCTGCGCCTCGTCGCTGGCGGGGGAGAGGATGGCGGCGATCTCGGGCCCGCGGTCGCGCCCGCCCACGTGCATCTCGCCGGCGACGACGAACCCCTGCGCGTCGAGCATCACCGCGCCCACGATCCCCCGCTCACCGCCGAGCGCATGGAGATCGCGCTGGAGGAGATCGAACTCGTGCGCCTCCCCGCTCGCCGCCGTCCCATCCGCCGACGGGGTCGCCGCGACCGTCTCCGGCGCCACGGGAGTCGGGGGAGACGGGGCGCCGCTTGCCGCCGCGCCCGCCGCAATCCTGCCGGGGGCCGGTCCTCCGCGCCGTCCTCGCAACCCGCGCCGCGCCTCGAGGATCCGCTCCAGCGCGTCGCGGACCTCGGCGTCGTCGAACTGGCTCTCCAGCGCACGCTCCAGGTGGCGCTCGGCTTCATCGAGCTCGCCCCGCTCGAGGCAGAGGAAGCCGATCTGGCGCCGCGCGTCGTGGTGCTCGGGGGCCAGCGCCAGCGCGATGTCCCACTCGTCGAAGGCGCGGACGGCGTCGCCGGCGTCCTGGTAGAGGAGGCCGAGGAGGTAGTGCGCCTCCACGTCGTGGGGATGGCGCTCCAGCCCGCGCAGCACCAGCCGCATCGCCGCGTCGGCCTTGCCCAGCGAGCGGTAGTGCTCCGCGAGCGGGAGGAAGGCCGGGCTGCCGGGGTCGGCGGCCACCTCGTCGCTCCACTGGCGCACCTGCTGGGGGGTGGCGCTCATCCCGCCTCCTCGCCCATGGTGGACAGCAGCGCGTCGGCGGCGGCGATGGCGGTCTGCGCCTTCTCGCGGCGCTCGGCGTCGCCGTCCTCCAGGCGCAGGTACGTGGCCCAGGCGTCGCGGGCGCGGTGCATGTCGCCGGTGTGCGCGGCCGCGAAGCCCAACTCGTAGTGCGTCAGCGCCGCCAGCGGGTCCAGCGCCGCCGCGCGGGCCAGCGAGGCGACGGCCTCTCCCCAGCGCCCCAGCTTGCGCTGCGCCTGCGCCAGGAGGAGCCAGATCTCCGGGTGGCCGGCGTGCGCGTGCGACAGCTCGTCGAGCAGGCGGCGGGCGCGGTCGGCGTGGCCGTCGCTCAGCGCCAGCTTGGCCTCGCCCAGCGCGTCGCGCAGCGGGCGCTCCATCGCCGGGCCGGCCGTCTCCTCCGCGCGCTCCTCCAGGATCTCCACGATCCCCGTGGTCACCAGCCCGTAGACGATCTTGGCGATCTCGAACTCCGCGCGGCCCAGCGACGCGGCGATCTCCTTGAGCGTGCGCTCGCCGTCGATCTCCGCCAGCACCTCCCACTCCGAGGGGTGGAGATCGAGGGTGGGGCCTTCGGGAGAGTCGGAGACGAGCGCGGGGATGACCTCCACGCTGGGGATCTTGCTCTCAAGCGTGCTCCACTCGTCCACCCGCCGCGCCGCCTCCATCAGCAGGCTCTCGGTCGGCACGCGCACGAAGATGGCGCCGTTCTGGCCGGCCGGGCCCTCCTCGAAGCGGAAGTAGCCGTCCTTCCACTGGATCAGGGCGTAGACGGCCTCCTCGATCTGGAAGCGCAGCTGGCGGCGGACGTCCTGCACGCCCAGCACGCCCATCTCCACCAGGATCTCGCCCAGGGGGCGGCCCGGCTGCCGCGACTGGATCTCGCGCGCGGCGTCGATGTGCCGCTCCGTCGCTTTACCCGCGCGGACGAGGAGATGGCCGATGCGCTCGTGCGGCTCGCCCAGCTCGGCGCCGGTCACGCCGCCGCGGTCGAAGCGCACCACGGCCGGGCGGCGGCGCCCCTCCTGGGTGATGGTGAGCACGCCGGTCTTGCGCGACAGGTCCAGCAGCTGGAACACGTCGCTCAGCGCGAGCTCGCGAAGCGGGCCTTCGATCGCCATCCGTTCCCCCGCTCAGTCGGCGCCGGCGGGCGCCGCCGCGGTGCGGAAGACGCTGGCGAAGTCCAGCGCCGTGTCGATGTTGTCGCGCGCGGGGCCTGCCCACGGGCCGTCGGGGTCCGCCTCCACCGCCTGCCGCCAGTGCTCGATGGCCTCGCGGAAGCGGCGCTCGGCGGCGGCCACCATCCCCAGGTGGAAGAGCGCGTCGGCGCGATCGGGATCGAAGCGGAGGATGCGGGTGAAGGCGGTGCGCGCGTCCGCCCGGCGGCCGTCGTCCAGCAGCACCTGGCCGAGGAGGAGGAGCGCGTCGAAGTGGTACGGATCGCCCGCCAGGAGGTCGACCAGCACGTCCACCGCCTCGCCCAGCCGCCCCCCGGCTCGATAGGAGGACGCGAGCAGGAGCGCGCCCTCGAAGTAGCTCGGCAGCACGTCGAGCGCGGCCTGCGCCTCGGCCACGGCGTCGTCCGTCCGCCCGCTGTCGAGGTACAGCCGCCCCAGCTCCAGCCGCGCGGCCACGAAGTCGGGGTCGAGCCTGATGGCCAGCTTGAGCGCGCGCTCCGCGTCGTCCGCCTTCCCCGCGGCGATGGCGGCGCGCCCCAGGTTGCGCAGCAGCCCCGCGTCCTTCGGCGCCAGCTCCACCGCGCGGGAGAAGACGCGCACCGCCTCCGTCCCCTCGCCCTCGCCCAGCAGCGCCTCGCCCAGGACCTGGAGATTTTCCACGCGGTCGGGGTCGTGCTCGCGGACCGTCTCCGCCGCCTCGCGCGCGTCGGCGAGTCTCCCCAGCCGAAGGAGCGCGCGGGCGCGGCCGCTCCAGGCGCGCGCGTGGTCGGGCCCCCATTCGTGCGCCTCGAGCCGGGCGATGGCGCTGTCGAAGCGCTCCAGCGCCTCGCCCTCCAGCCCCTGTCGGAGGAAGATCTGCGCGGTCAGCAGCGCCGCCTGCACCGGGTCCGCCCCGGCCACGGCCACGCGGCGGACCTCGCCCAGCGCGCGGTCGAGTAGCCCCTTCGACAGGTAGTCCTCCGCCAGCGCGAACGCGTCCGCCGCGGCGGGCGGGGTCGCCGGTGCCGCCGCCGCCGCGGGCTGGGGCGCCAGCTCGCTGAAGATCTGGTCGAGCGCCTGGTCGTCGAAGGTGAAACTCTCCACCCCCGCGTCGCCGCTGATGCGCTCGGCCGCGTCGAGCTCCGGCGCCAGCACCTCGGCGTACTCGAACTGGACGTCGATGGCCAGCTTGTAGCGCGGCGTGGTGTAGTACGGGTTCAGCTCCAGCGCGCGCTTGGTCTCGCGCAGCGCGCCCTCGAAGTCGCCCAGGTTGCTCAGGACGAAGGAGAGGTTGTAGCGCGCCTCGGCGTAGTTGGGGTCCGCCTCGACCGAGCGGACGAAGGCGTTGCGCGCCTCCTCGTAGCGCCGCGTCTCCATCAGCACCGCGCCGATGCCGTTCCACGCGGCCGCGGCGTCGGGGCTGGCGCGCAGCGCGGCGCGGTAGGCGTCGAGCGCGGCGCCGTGGCGGGCGCGGCGCAGGTACATCAATCCCCGGTTGCACCACGCGTCCACGAACTCGGGGCGCAGCGACACGGCCTGCGTGAACGCCTCGTCCGCGCCCGCGTCGTCGCCGCGGTGCAGGCGGACCACGCCCAGGTTGTTCCACGCCAGCGAGTAGCCGGGGTCGCTCTCCAGCGCGCGGCGGTAGCTCGTCTCGGCCGAATCGACGTCGCCCGTCTGGTGCAGGCAGACGCCGCGCTCGTTCCACAGCTTGGGGCTCCGCTCGTCCTCCGCCAGGAGACGGTCGTACAGGTCCAGCGCCTGCGACGCCTTCCCCTGGAGGAGGTAGACCTCGGCCATGGCCTGGCGGACCAGCGCGGGCTCCTCGGCCTGCTCCAGCGCGCGCGCGAACTCGCGCAGCGCCTCGTCGTAGAGCCCCTTCTGCCGGAAGGCGATCCCCAGGTTGTAGTGCGCCAGCTTCTCGCCCTGCGCCACCTCGGGGCGGCGGACGCGGCCGCCCACCAGCTCCTGGTAGCGCGCGGTGTTGTAGCGGTCGAGCGAGAGGTTGGCCTGCGCCTTGGCGAAGTGGGGATTGAGCTGCATCGCCGTCCGGCTCTCGGCGCGCGCCCGCTCCATGTCCTGCATGTCGCCGTAGACGAACGCCAGCACGTGGTGCGCGTCCGCGAGATCGGGATTCAGTTCCACGGCGCGCGTGAGCTCGCGCAGCGCCTCGTCGTTCAGCCCGCGGTTGTAGTAGAGCTCGCCGACGTAGAAGTGGAGGACGGCGCTGTCGGGGTCGTGGTCGAGCGCGCGCAGGAACCACGTCATGGCCGCCTCGAAGTTCCCCCCCGCCTTCTCCGCCTGGCCCAGCTGGATCAGGACCCCCAGGTCGTCGGGATCCTGCGCCAGGACGCGCTTGAGCTCGGCGACCGCGCCCGCGTGGTCGCCGGTGTTCAGGTACGCCGTCGCCAGGCGGGTGCGCGCCTCGGCGTCGGTGGGGTCTTCGCGGAGCCGCTCGCGCAGCTCCGAGATCATCCGGTCGTACCACCCCGTGGCGAAGTAGGCGATCTCCAGGTTGCGCTGCGCGACCACCATCTTCGGGTCGATGGCGAGGGCGCGCTGGAACTGCTGGATGGCCTCTTCGTAGAGGGCCTTGTTGAAGTAGAGGACGCCCAGGTTGTTGTGCGCGCCCGCGTCCGCGGCGTCGATGCGCTGCGCGAACCCGCGCAGGATGCGCAGGTCGCGCTCGGAGTGGGGCGGGCGCGGCTCGTGGGCGGCGGGGGAGAGGTCCTGCAGCTCAGGCAAGGCGGATGGCCTGGAGGATGATCTCGAGCGACTCCACGTCGGGGAGCAGCAGGAACTGTCCCTGCACCACCTCGTCGCCCTCCATCACGAACTCGGTCTGGATGCAGAACACGAAGTCGCGCTCGTGGCCGAAGTTGGTGTACGCCGTGGTCAGCACCGCGCCGCACAGGTCGATCACCAGCGACGGCACGGACGGGAGGAGCATCAGCCCCATGAAGTCCGACAGCGCGTTCATGTAGGCGGCGGAGAGGATGTTCCCCGCCTCCTTGATGGCGCTCTGCTCCAGCTCGCCGAACACGTGGGCGCTGCCGGGCTGGCGGTGCAGGAGGATCTCCGCCAGCCGCATCGCCGAGTTGCGCGGGAAGATCAGGAGCGTGCGCCCGGTCAGGTCGCCCAGCATGTGCATCAGCACCGCGGCCACGACCTCTTCCGGGTTGCCCATGATGTCGGGCACGTCCTCCAGCGCGGTGACCTGCAGGCGCGGAACGTTGATCATGATCCGCGTGTTGGTCATCTGCGACAGCGCCGTGGCGGCGTGCCCCGCCCCCATGTTGCTGACTTCGCGGAGGGCGTCGATCTGGATGGCCCCCAGGTCCCGCAGGTCGAGCGTCATACCGGCGTTCGCCTCGTGTGCGTGTGTCGGTCCCGCGTTGTGATCCTGCATTGTCGGCGATCAGGTACAGCTAACTGCTCAAGGACAAAACTGCAACGGCGTTATTGCCCTCTCCCTGGCGCTTCGCGCCTGTCCCTCCCCCCAAACCGACCGGGGGAGGGACGAAGGCTCGCTTTGCTCGCGGCGACTTCGATCGGGCGGCCACACCGATGTGTATCCTTCGCCCGGATGCCGCGCCCGCAGTCCGCGAAGCGGACTTCGTGCCCTTGTTGCCGTGAATTCATTCGCCCGGCCATCCCCGGCGCGACGTCTCGCTCCTACGCGTTCACCGCGGCGGCCAGCACGCTGCCGGCGTCGAGGATCAGCGCGGGGCGGCCATCGGAGAGGATGGTGGCGCCGGAGAACAGGCGCAGCGTGTCGGCGGTGGCGTCGAACTGCTTCACCACGATCTCCTGCTGCCCCATCAGCGCGTCCACCTCCAGCCCGATCCGCTGCTCGCCCACCTCCAGGATCACCGCGTGCCGCTTGGCGCCCTCGGGCGGCGTTCCGTTCGCGTGCAGGATCTGGCGCAGGCCCAGGAGCGGGATCACCTCGTCGCGCAGGAAGGCCACCTTCTTCCCCTTCACCGTGCCGATCTCGTCCGCCAGGAGATGCACCGTCTCGCCGACGTGGGTGAGGGGGAGCGCGTAGGTCTCGCCGCTCTGCTGGACGAGGAGCGCGCGGACGATGGCCAGCGTCTGCGGCAGCTGCAGCGTCATGGCGGTGCCACGGCCGGGCTCGCTGAAGATCTCCAGCATCCCGCCCAGCGCGCGCACGCGCGTGGCCACCACGTCCAGCCCCACGCCGCGCCCGGAGACGTCCGTCACCGTCTCCGCCGTGGAAAAGCCGGGGCGGGTGAGCAGCCGGTGCACCTCCTCGTCCGGGAGCGTGGCCGCGTCGTCGCGCGAGACCAGGCCGGCCTGCACCGCCTTGGCGATCACGCGTTCGCGCTGGATGCCGCGGCCGTCGTCTTCCACGCGGATGATGATGCGGCTGCGCTCGCGCATCGCGGCGAGGCGGAGCGTGCCCGTCTCGGGCTTGCCGTGTGCGCGTCGCTCGGCCGGCGCCTCGATCCCGTGGTCGAGCGAGTTGCGGAGGAGGTGGACCAGCGGGTCGCCGATCTCGTCGAGCATCGAGCGGTCGAGCTCGATCTCCTTCCCCTCGATCACGAAGTCGACCTTCTTCCCCAGCGAGCGCGCGGCGTCGCGCACCAGGCGGGGGAAGCGGTCGAACACCTGGCTCACCGGGGCGAGCCGGGCGCGCATGATCTCGTCCTGCAGCTCGCCGATCAGCCGGCTGGCCTGGTCCACCGTCTCCGCCAGCTCCGGCGTCTCGTAGTCCACCAGGCGCCGCAGCCGGTCGCGGGCGATCACCAGCTCGCCCACCTGGTTCATCAGCGCGTCCAGGCGGCGCAGGTCCACGCGGATGTGCCGCGCGCGCCCCGCCGCACCCGCCGCGGTCCGTCCCTCGTCCGCCGCCTCGGCCGACGGCCCCTCCACCGCCTCGCCCGCGCGGTGCGAGGCCACGTCGACGTCGCCGATCTCGCCGATGGCCAGCAGCGCGCCCTGCACCTCGAGCGCCGGCGTCTCTGTGCGCAGGACGAAGCGCAGCGTGCCGTTGAACTCGGGCTCGTTGAGCGCGGCCTCGCTGGGCTCCAGCCCGCTGACCTCGCCCAGCTCGCGGGCACGCTTGAGCGCCATGAACGCGCGCACGCCGGGAAGGAGGGCTTCCTTCGCCACCTGCACGCGGACGGAGAGCGCACCCTCCTCGACCTCCGCCGCATCGTCGTCCTCGCGCGCGGGGGCGGGCTCGAGCTCGATCTGCGGGGCGAAGATGTCGAAGGTGACGTCGTCGCCCGCGGCCGCGCGCAGGCGGGTGAGCAGCGCGCCGATGCGCGGCTCGTCGCCGCTTTCCTCCACCGCCAGCTCGATGGCCCGCTCCAGCGCGTCGCACGCTGCGAAGAGCAGGTCGATCGTTTCCGGCGTGGCCTGCGCGCGTCCGTGCCGGATGCGGTCGAGCAGGTTCTCCATCTCGTGGGAGAGGTCCGCCACCGGGCGGTAGCCCATGGTGGCGCTCATCCCCTTGATGGTGTGGACGGCGCGGAACACCCCCTCCACCACCTGCTTCGAGCCCGGGTCCGATTCCAGGGACAGGAGCAGGTGGTTGATCGTCGAGACGTGCTCGCGCGACTCGGAGAGGAAGAGCTCCCCGTACTGCGAGAGTTCCATTCGGGAGGTGCGAAGGTGCGAGAGTGCGAGGGTGCGAAAGGTGACTGCGAGCGTGGCAGGCGGGCCGACGAGGTGCTCCGGGCGTCTGCTCGGCGGGACGGCGTCAGTCGGCGCCCGTCACCCCTTTCGCACTATCGCACCTTCGCACTCTCGCACTGCGGTTCATCCCAGGACGCGCTGCACCGCCTCCAGCACCCGGCTGGGCTGGAACGGCTTCACCACGAAGTCGCGCGCGCCGGCCTGGATGGCCTCGATCACCAGGGCCTGCTGCCCCATGGCGCTGCACATCAGGATCTTGGCGGTGCTGTCCTCCTTGATGATCTCGCGAACGGCGTCGATCCCGCCCATGTCCGGCATCACGATGTCCATGGTGACCAGGTCCGGCCTGAACTGGCGGTACTTCTCCACCGCCTGCACGCCGGTCTCGGCCTCGGCCACGATCTGGAAGCCCGCCTGGGTGAGGATGTCGCCGATCATGGTGCGCATGAAGATGGCGTCATCGCAGATCAACACGGTCTGACTCATCAAGCCTCCGTCTCTCTCGTCGCGTGGGGTCAGGGTGGTTCGCCGGAGCGCCCTAGGCCAGGATGGGTTCGAAGATCTCGTCGGGCTCGACGGCGACGAAGATCTCGTCGTCGACCTCGCCCACGCCGCGCAGGTACGCGCGGTCGATGCGCAGCGAGCGCAGGACGTCGGCGCTGTCGGCCAGCGAGCCGGGGTCCACCGCCACGATCCGCGCCACCTCTTCCACCGCCAGGCCCACGAGCTTCGCGTGGTGCTCCACGATCACGATGCTGTGCTCGGGGATGCGCGAGGCGGGAGGAAGGCCCAGGCGGGCGCCCAGGTCCACCACGGTCACGATGCGGCCGCGGAGGTTGATCAGCCCGCACACGTGGCCGCCGCTGCCGGGAAGCGGCGTGTACGGCCGCGCGGGGATGATCTCGCGGATCCGGCCGATGGGCACCGCGAAACGGTGCTCGCCCACCACGAAGAGCACCATCCGCTCGGGCTCGGCCGCCTCGTCTTCGAGCGCCGCGGACCCGGCGGGAACGTCTTCGGTGTCGGTGGGAAGCATCGCCGGCCTGAAGGGGAGCCCGCTGGTCTGGATGTGAGCGGACCAACATAGCGGGCGCCCAGTACACGGTCAAGAAACCGCGGCCGCCGTGTCAGTTGCGCTCCCGGGGTCGCATCTGCTCGCACGGATGTGCAGGCGGCGGACCGACTTGCATCCCCCGGAGGAGCAGGAAGCGCGTGGGCTGGAGATATCGTACAACATAAGGGTGAGAGTTCCGTCATTTTCGACGATAACGTACTACGTAAGGCGCAGAATTGAAGATTTTTTACTACGTAAGGAGAAAACGTACTACGTAAGGCTTATCCCGCTCGTCTCCCGCGCCCAGGCGGCGGCGGCGGCGAGGTCGGGGGGAAGCGGGGCCTCGAAGCGCAGCTCCTCGCGCGTCCTCGGGTGGCGGAAGCGCAGCTCGGCGGCGTGGAGGAACTGGCGGGGGACGCGCCTGGCGAACGCCTGCGCCCAGCCGCGCTCGGGGCCGCTGACGCCTTTCGCCCGCCCGGGCGCGTAGGTCGCGTCGCCGACGACGGGGTGGCCGAGATGGAGGAGGTGGACGCGGATCTGGTGCGTGCGGCCCGTCTCCAGCTCCGCGCGCAGCAGGTCCGCCGCGCGCCAGCGCTCCAGCCGGCGGAAGTGCGTGCGCGCCGGCCGCCCGCCGGGGACGATCCCCATCTTCTTGCGGTCCGTGGGATGGCGGCCGATCGGCGCGTCCACGCTCGCCGTCTCCTGCGGGAGATGGCCCCAGCAGGCGGTCAGATACGCGCGCTTGACCTCCCGCAGCTTCAGGTCGTGCGAGAGGACGCGGTGCGCCTCGTCGTTCTTGGCGACGAGGAGGAGGCCCGAGGTGTCCTTGTCCAGCCGGTGCACGATCCCCGGGCGCAGCACGCCGCCGATCCCCGACAGGTCGCCGATCTCGTGCAGCAGCGCGTTGACCAGCGTGCCGCTGCGGTGGCCGGCGGCGGGATGCACCACGAGCCCCGCGGGCTTGTCGATCACCGCGAGGTCGGCGTCCTGCCAGACGATTCTCAGGGGGATGGCCTCCGGCGCGACGTCCGAAGGCTCGGGGGCGGGGATGGAGACGGCGAGCCGGTCGCCGGGCGCGACCGGGTCCTTCTTGCGGACCGGCGCGCCGTTGAGGGTGACGCGCCCGTCCTCGATCCACTGCGCCGCGCGGCTGCGGGACACGTCGAGCCGCGCGGCCAGCCACGCGTCCAGCCGGCCGCCGGCGTCGTCGCCGGCGACCAGCTCCGTCACCCCGTCAGTCGGCGGGCTCGGCGACATCCAGCTCCTGCTCGATCTTCTGCTCCTCGCGCCAGAGCGAGAACGCGAGCAGCAGCGCGCCGACCGTCACCGCGATGTCGGCCACGTTGAACACCGGCCAGCGCACCTCGCCCACGCCGAAGTCCAGGAAGTCCACCACGCCGCGCGAACTGCGCACCCGGTCGATCACGTTCCCGATCGCCCCGCCGGTGACGCTGGCGATGGCCACGAGCCGCAGCTTGTCGCGCCAGGGGGTGCCGCGGAACATGAACCAGAGGACGACCACGGCGACCGCCGCCAGCGCCATGAACACCCAGCGCGACGCCTCGCCCAGGTGCAGCCCGAACGCCGCGCCGGTGTTGTAGATGAAGGTCAGGCGGAAGAAGTCGCCGCCCACCTCCACCGGCGTGTAGGGGCGCAGCTGGCGCAGGACGATGGCCTTGGTCACCTGGTCCAGCAGGATCACCCCGCCCACGGTGGCGGTGTACAGCACGATCTTGCGGCGCGCCTCGTCCGCCGGGGTGGTTGCCGCCGCGGCCGGGGTCTGCGTCATCACGGTATCGGTCATCCGTTCATGCTTCGGTTCACGCGCACGCGGCGCGATGAAAGTCGGTCAGCGGGTCGCGCTTCGTACCCTGCGGGGCGCCCCGGCGGTCCTTCGCCCCTCCGCACCTTCCGGACCCGGACAGGGTGATCGGATAGGACGATGGTTGGCCGTGCCGGATGCCGAATATAACAGCGGCGGCAACCTGCCGCGCCAGAAGCTTCCGCCGCGTACAATTCTGGTGCCCCGCGCCCGTCTCCGAACCATTCCGGTGCACGCATCAGGCGCATCAGAACGCGGCGAATCTCGCTAAACACCTGAATTTACGCGGGTCTCCCGTTCGTCGGGGTCGTGGCGCGCGGCGTGCTGCGATTTCGGTCGCTTCCGCTCGAACGGTCCCCTGACCACCGCAGTCTCTTCTCTCCCACCCACGGCCGGGCTGCCCGGCCACAACGGAGGTATCCCCCATGCGGCTGACCAACGGTCTGGCGGTTGCGGCTGCGCTCTGCGCCCTGGCCGCCTGCGGCGAGTCCGCCACCGAGCCCCTGCGCGCGCCGCAGGCGCCGCGCGGCATCACCAACGGCACGCCCACCGGCTCCAGCTTCGGCAACGTGGGCGCGCTGATGGTGGACTTCGACGGCAACGGGAAGATCGAGGGGCTGGACCAGGATTGCACCGGCAGCCTCATCTCCCCCACGGTGTTCCTGACGGCGGCGCACTGCGTGGAGTTTCTCCCCGCGGGCTACCCGGTGTACGTTACGTTCGATGCCACGCTGATGCCGGCGCCCAAGCACGTGATCGCCGCCACGGGGTGGACGTACGATCCGCAGTACGGGCACGACCAGGGCGACCTGCACGACTTGGCGGTGGTCTTCCTCCCCAAGCGTGCGACCACGGGGATGACGCCGCTCAAGCTGCCGCCGGCCGGGTACCTGGACCAGCTGCAGGCGCAGGGCGGGCTGACGGACGCCACGTTCATCAACGTGGGCTACGGCATCTCCGCGAACTCGAGGGGAATGCCGAGCTTCGGCTACGACGGCGTGCGGAAGTACTCGTTCTCGGAGTTCATGGGGCTGCAGCCGGCGTGGCTGGGGCTGCTGCAGAACTCCAACGCCACCGGCCAGGGCGGCGACTGCTACGGCGACTCGGGCGGCCCCAAGTTCCTGGACGGCCACCTGGACATGGTCGTGGCCACCGTCACCACCGGCGACCAGTACTGCCGCGCGACGAGCTGGGACTACCGCCTAGACACGCCGAACGCGCGCGCGTTCCTCGGCCAGTTCGTGGCGCTGCCGTAATTCGGATCGACAGATACGAACGCGAGGGCGGGGGTGCGAATCCCCGCCCTCGCTCGTTCCTCGAATTTTCTTGTTGTCTCACGCAGAATCAGCAGGGTTAGCAGTCGAACAGCTGCTGTTACTGCTAACCCTGCTGACTCTGCGTGAGAAAATGCGGTTGCGGAGTCAGCCCCCGCACTTACAGCCGCTTCCCGCTGCGATCGACGACGGCGGCAGGAGGTGATGCGTCGTCGTCGACGGCGTCGAGGATCATGATCTTCTGCCAGATCTTGTTGGACAGGCTGGAGGCCAGCGTCTCGATGTCGTTCACCGCGTCGAGCACCACGTGGTCGTTCAGGTACTGCACGTGGAGCGCGGCCAGCTTGCTGCTCAGCGACAGCAGCTCCGAGCAGTAGTCCAGGTACCGCGCCAGCTCGAACCGCGAGAGCGTGCGCAGCGGGCTGCTGGCCGTGTCGTAGCGGCCGGAGAGCACGTACTGCGGGTCCTTGGTCAGCTGGTGCATGTCCACGATGTGCACGATGCTGCGCAGCCGGTGCAGCGCGCGCAGCGCCCGCGCCCGCTTGACCCGGGTTTCGACGGAGACGAGGAACCAGAGCGAGAGGGAGAAGAACACCAGGACGTTCACCGCCGCGTCGCCCCCCTGCAGCAGCTCGGAGACGTTGCCCACGTCCAGCGACACCCGCAGCGCCAGCGACGCCAGCCACAGCGTCGCCAGGACGAGCATCACGACGGCCACGACGGCGGCGATGCGCAGCGGCCAGATGGGGCGGCGGAGCGCGACGACGATGCGGCTCGTCTCGCCGGCCACGCGGCGGAGCTCGGCGCTCACGCGGCTGAGCCCCGAGTCCGGGAAGCGCTCGGCGATGCGCTGCTGCAGCCGCTCCACCGTCTGGATGATGAGGCCGGCCTCCAGCTCGCTGTAGCTGGCGGGCCCCGGCCGCGAGGGATCGGTGCTCATGGGGAGATGGTGGATGCGTCGCGACGCGGCCGCACGGCCAGGCTGCGCGCGTACGGCTCGAACCCCAGCCGCGCGGCGACGGCGATGGACGGCGCGTTGGATTCCAGCGTGCGGTACTGGGGGACGAGCCCGCGCTCCAGCGCCTCCGCCGCGATCCGGCTCACCGCCGCCGCGCCGTGGCCGCGCCCGCGGTGGGCGGGATGGGTGACGACGGAGAGGTGCGCGACCGCGCCGCCCCACACCTCGTACCCCGCCAGCGCGGCGATCTCGTCGCCCGCGAACGCGCCGGCGCACGGATGCTCGCGGACGTCCGACCCGCCGTGCTCCCACTCCGTCGCGGTGCACGCGACCCGGAGCCGTTCGATCGCGGGCGCATCGTCGAGGGTGAGCATGCGGACGGATGGCGAGGGAGGCTGCGGGCGGAAGGTGCCGCGGTCGGCGTAGCGGATCGTGGCCGGGCCGATCACCCGCTCCATCTCTCCCTCCAGCGCCGCCACGAGCGCGGCGGGATCATCGAACGCGGAGGCGATCGCCGCGGCGATGCGGGCGCGGGACGATGCGGAGAGGGCGGAGGAGACCGTGGCGACGGGCGCGGCGGCGCCGAAGAGCATCGCATGGACGCCGCGGGAGCCGTCGCCGCGCGGGAGGACCGCCGGCGCCGGCGGACGCAGGGCGGCGGGCTCGACCCCGAGCTCGCCGGCCCAGAACTCGTCGACGGCGCGGACGGTCTCCGGCGCCAGCATGGAGGCTACTTCGGCGCGTCGGGAAGGCGCTTGCAGGTCTGCTCCAGCAGCACGCGCTCGTCCTCGGCCGCGCCGCGGACGCGGGCCATGCACGACGCGTACGTCTGCCCCGGGCCCATGCGGTGCACCGTGTCGCGGTTCTCCACCGGCAGCTCCTTGAACTGGGCCTGCGCGCTGGTGTCCAGCTGCGGCGCCGCGTTGGTCTGCGGGACGGGCGCGGGCTGCGTGCCGGCGGGCCGGGTGGAGTCGGCCGGCGCGCCGTTGCCGTTGCCGGAATCGCCGCCGCACGCGGCCAGGGTGAGCGCCGCCAGGGCCGCGGCGGCGCGGATCGCCATGCGCTTCATGGGGATGGAGATCGGGTTCACGGGATGGAGATCGCTTGGTGGGTAGTCCTGAGTCCTAAGTCCTGAGTCCTAAGTGCTGAACTGCACGAACGATAGCGATCCGGTAACTCGGGACTTAGGACTTAGGACTCAGGACTGGGACCTGGGAGTCGACAACCTTTCGGGCATCTGCTTAGATGCGCGCGACCACGCCTTCGACCAGCTTCGTCAGGTTCGGCTCCGCGCGCCCCGCCGTGGCGATGATGGTGGCGATGTCGGCCTCCTCCAGCGCGTCGGGCAGGCAGGCGTCGGTGATGATGGAGACGCCCATCACCCGCATCCCCCCGTGCCGGGCCACGATGCACTCGGGGACGGTGCTCATCCCCACCACGTCGGCGCCCATCATCCGCAGCATGCGGTACTCGGCGCGCGTCTCCAGGTTCGGCCCGGCGACTGCGACGTAGACTCCGGTGCGCAGCGGGATCTTCAGCTCCAGCGCCACTTCCTTCGCCAGGTGCTGCAGCGCCAGGTCGTACGGCTGCGACATGTCGGGGAAGCGCGGGCCCAGCGCGTCGTCGTTCGGGCCGGTGAGCGGGTTCTCGCCCAGCAGGTTGATGTGGTCGGCCATCAGCATCAGGTCGCCGGGCGTCCACAGGGGGTTCATCCCCCCGCAGGCGTTGGAGGCGATCAGCGTCTCCACCCCCAGCGCCCGCATCACCCGCACGGGAAAGGTCACCTGCTGCAGCGTGTACCCCTCGTAGCGGTGGAAGCGCCCCTGCATCGCCACCACCTGCTTCCCTCCCAGCGTGCCGAAGAGGAGGCGGCCGGAGTGGGATTCGACGGTGGAGAGGGGGAAGTTGGGGAGGTCGGCGTACTCGATGGCGGTTTCCACGCCGATGCGGTCGGCCAGCCCGCCGAGCCCCGTGCCCAGGATGATGCCGATCGCGGGCGCCGCCCGGGTGCGCTCCCGGATCGCGGCGACGGTCTCCGCGATCCGCTCGGCGAGCGGCCTCGAATCTCCCTCCATCCTCACCCCTCTCCCTCGTCGAGGGCGGCCTCGGTGCGGTCGACCTCGGCGTCGAGGCGGCCGAGCGCCGCGGTGCGCTCCTCCTCCTCGGAGATCTCGCCCAGCTGGCGCTCGACCAGCGCGCGGAACAGGCGCAGGAAGCGCACGCGCTGGCCCTGCACCCGGCGCAGCGCCTCGAGCGCGAAGGTCACCTGGCGCTTGGCGTCGGCGACGATGCGCTCGCCCTCGGCGCGGGCCTCGCGCAGCACCAGGTCGGCCTCGCGCTGCGCCTGCTCGCGCATCCCCTCGCGCAGCTGCTGGGCCGACACGAGCGCCTCGTTCATCGCCCGCTCGCGCTCGCGGTAGTCGGCGATGGCCTCGGTCATCTGCGCGACCTTGCCGGTGTTCGCCTGGTTCTCGCGGACCAGCTCCTCCATCCGGGCGACCACTTCGTCCAGGAAGTTGTCGACCGAATCGGGATCGTAGCCGCGCATCACGCGGCGGAAGTCGCCCTTTTTCTTGCGGACGTCGAGCGGCGTAAGGTCGATCATCCCCGCTCCCCGAAGATGCTGGAGCCGACGCGGACGAGGGTGGCGCCCTCTTCCACGGCGATCTCGAAATCGTTGCTCATTCCCATCGAAAGATGCTCGCCGCGGTACGCGGGCACCTGGCGCGCGGCCTCGGCCGACAGCTCGCGGGTGGCGGCGAAGGCGCGGCGGATCACCGGCCCGTCGTCCGTGAACGGCGCCATCGTCATCATCCCCACCAGTTCCACCCCCGGCAGCTCCGCGATGCGGGCGATGGCGTCCACCGCCTCCGCGGCGGGGAAGCCGTCCTTGCTCTCCTCGCCGGCGGAGTTGACCTCCACCAGCGCGCGCACGCGGGTCCCCGTCTTCTCCGCTTCGGCAGAGAGGGCTTCGGCCAGGCGTACGGAATCGAGCGAGTGGAGCAGGTCGAAGAGCGGGAGCGCCTTGCCCACCTTGTTGCGCTGCAGGTGGCCGATCAGGTGCCAGCGGACGGCGGTGCGGCCGACGGCGGCCACCTTCTCGCCCAGCTCCTGCACGCGGTTCTCGCCGACGTCGGCGATGCCGGCGCGAACGGCGGCCCGCACCACCTCCGGCGGGTGCGTCTTGGTGACGGCGACGAGGGTGACCTCGTCCGTCCGGCCCGCCCGCTGCCGCGCCCGCTCGATCCGCTCCCGCACCTCCGCCACGCGGCCCGCGAGCACGTCAGTTTCCATGGCGACGAACGTAAGCCCGGGTCTTGGGCGCGGCAAGCAGGTTCGCGGCCTGCGGGCTTCAATCGCGGATGGATTGGGTGTACACTTCGGCATCACCTCCGTCCAGGAGATTTCTCCATGCGATCCATCACCAAACGGATCATCGAAGATGCGCTTGCTCTCCCGCGCGAGGAGCGGGAGACGATTGCCCGGGTGATGCTCGAAAGCCTCGACGAACCCGCGGATCTCGATCCAGAGTGGCAGGAGGAGATCGCGAACCGGATTGCAGAGATCAGATCCGGCACGGCGGAGATGATTCCCGGAGAGGTCGTCATGGCCGAAATTGACGAGATCGTGAACGGAGCATCGTAACAGGGGACGGTCTGACGTTCCGAATCTTCAAATATCCGCTCAATAACAGGCTGTCCTGGGTCTCACGCAGAGGGCGCAGAGGTCGCAGAGGAGCCGTCTCGTCCCTCTGCGTCCTCTGCGCCCTCTGCGTGAGATCTTATCTGTTCTGCATGAACATAAAGCATTGGCGGCCCCGCTCTTGCGGCGATCCAAAAACCCAAGCCGGACCGACGTGTGTGAGAAGCGACGCTGCAGATCGAACACGCTGGACGGAGGTATCTCGGATGCGCTTCATTGCCGAACGGATCAAGGCCGACGCGTTGAGCCTGCCCCGCCACGAACGCGAGGAGATCGCCCGGATACTGGCCCGGAGCGTCGACGCGGAACCCGCGGACGGTGCGTGGGCCTCGGAGGTGGCGGGACGAGTCGACGAGCTCCGTACCGGCAGGGGCGCCATGATGCCCGGCGAGGAGTTCTCCGCGGAGTTCGAGGAGGTTCTGAGCGCGGGCTGAAATCAAGGAAAGAAACAGAAAGGTCTCACGCAGAGTTAGCAGGGTCAGCAGATGAACTGCGGTTTACTGCTGACTCTGCTAACTCTGCGTGAGACTTCTTCTTTGGGATTTGTCGTCATGCGAACCGCTTGGCGGCGCGCGCCCTCGCCTTCCGCGCTTCCTCGTCGCGGTCGCGCGGCGGCGACTTCGTCTCGACGGCGTCGATCAGGCGGCGGGCGGACGCGGTGATCTCGTCGACCGCGCGCTCGAAGGCGGCCTCGTTGGCGCGCGACGGGCGCGTGGTGCCCGTGAGCTTGCGCACGAACTGCAGCGCCGCGTCGCGCACCTCGCCGTCGGTGGCGGGCGGCTCGAAGTTGGCCAGCGTGCGGATGTTGCGGCACATCTCGTTCTCTCCCTCTCAGTGCGCCCGGCCGATGTCCACGGCGATGCCGCGCCACCGACCCTGCCGGAAGCGCAGCATGCTCAGCGTGCAGCGTGTCATGTGCCCCACCAGGATGGCGATCCAGATGTGCAGCGGCTGCAGCGTCCCCACCTGCTGGATGGTGAAGCAGATCCCCAGCGGCACCACCACCTGCGAGACGATGGAGATGTAGAGCGGGCTCTTCGTGTCCCCCGTACCCTGCAGCCCGCCGGTGTAGGTGAGCGCCACGGAGATGAAGAGGCCGGAGACGCTCAGCACCCGCAGCAGCTGCACCCCGATTTCCACTACCACCGGCTCGTCCATCCCGAACACCGCCAGCAGCTGCCGCGGGAAGAAGAGGAAGAGCGCGCCGATGGCCGCGGCCACGGAGAAGCCGATGCGTGCCGCGGCGTGCACCGCGTCTTCGGCGCGGTCGGGCTTTCCCGCGCCCAGGCTCTGCCCGGCGACGGCGGCGGCCGCGCCCATCAGCCCCACCGAGGTCCAGGTGATGAGCGAGAAGAGCTGCGTGTACGAGACCGCGAACGCCGCCTGCGCGGGCGCGCTCTGCCGCAGCGAGCCGATGAACGACAGCATCAGCACGCCGCCCACGTTCATCGCGATCCCCTGGATCCCCGTGGGGAGGCCGAAGCGGAAGAGCTGGCGGATGATCCCCCAGTCCGGCGCGTACCCCATCCCCCGCGGGAAGCGCACCACCCAGCCGCCGGTGGCCAGCTTCGCCAGCGCGTAGAGCGAGACCAGGCCGCCGGCGATCGACGTGCCCATGGCCGAGCCGGCGGTGCCGAACGCGGGGATGGGGCCAAGGCCGCGGATCAGCACCACGTTCAGCACCAGGTTCAGCGCGGTCAGCGCGATCCCCAGCACCATCGGGGTGCGCGCGTCGCCGGCGGAGCGGAGCGCGCCGCCGAGCATGAAGTACACCATCACCCCCACGCTAAACAGGAAGAGGATGCGCAGGAACGGCAGCGCCTGCGCCTTCACCCCCGGCGCGGCGTTCACCAGGTCGAGCAGCGCGGGGGAAAGGAAGTATCCCAGCGGCGCCATCACCCCCAGCGAGATGCCGATGGCGGTGAGGAACGCCTGGTAGACCACGCGGTCCACCTTCTCCTCGTCCCCCGCCCCCGCGAAGCGCGCGACCAGCACTGCCATCCCCGTGAACAGCGAGGAGATGAAGACGATCACCACCAGGAAGATCTGCCAGGCCACGCCGATGGCCGCGTTGCCGTTGAAGCCGATCAGCCGGCCGACGAGCACGTGGTCGACCATCCCCTGCAGCCCGCCGATGATGTTGGTGAGCATCGTGGGCCAGGCGATCTTCCACACCGCCGGCCAGAGCGGCCCCTCGACGATGGAGCGGTCGTAGCGCCGGCCGGCCGGGGCCGCGGGTGCGTCTTCGGCGGATGCGTCGGCCGCCGGGGCGGGCGCGGAGACCTCGGTCACGTGTGCCTCGCCCGGCGGGCGGTCGGGGGATGAAGGAGATGCGGCGCCGTCACGTCACGCGCGGCGCGGGGGTGTCGGCCGCGCAGGCGGCGGCGCGGCCCAGCAGCAGCTCGCGCTCGCGCTCGTTGCGGGTGAGCGTTGCGGCGCGCTCGAACTCGGCGCGCGCCTCCGCTGCCCGCCCCAGCTTCACCAGCAGGTCGCCGCGCACGCTGGGGAGGAGGTGATACGACTTCAGCGACGGCTCCGACGCGATCTGGTCCACCAGCTCGAGCCCCGTCGCGGGGCCGTACGCCATCGCCAGCGCCACGGCACGGTTCAGCTCGACGACGGGCGACGGCGCCAGCTCGCCCAGCGCGTCGTACAGCGCGGCGATCGCCACCCAGTCGGTGTCCTCCGCCGTCCGCGCCCGCGCGTGGCAGGCGGCGATGGCGGCCTGCAGCGCGTAGGGCCCGAACGCGCCGCCCAGCTC
This sequence comes from Longimicrobium sp., assembly GCA_036377595.1. Classification (NCBI taxonomy): domain Bacteria; kingdom Pseudomonadati; phylum Gemmatimonadota; class Longimicrobiia; order Longimicrobiales; family Longimicrobiaceae; genus Longimicrobium; species Longimicrobium sp. Next base: position 68,244 of record DASUYB010000113.1, read on the forward strand.
CTCCACCCGCCGCAGCGCGTTCAATCCGCGGCGGATCAGCAGCTGGTCCCACCGCCCGCGGTCCTGGTCGAGGAGGAGCACCATCTCCCCCTTCGGCCCCGTGCGGGCCCGCAGGCGCGATGCCTGGATCTCCATCAAGGCGACGAGGCCGTGCACCTCGGGCTCGTCCGCGGCCAGCGAGGCCAGGATGCGGCCGAGGCGGAGCGCGTCCTCGCAGAGCGCGGGGCGCGTCCAGTCGTCGCCCGCCGTCGCCGAGTAGCCTTCGTTGAAGATGAGATAGACCACGCCAAGGACGGAAGCAAGGCGCTCTTCCAGCTCGTTCTTCCTGGGCACCTCGAAAGGGACGCGCGCCTCGGCCAGCGTGCGCTTGGCGCGGACGATCCGCTGCTGCACGGTGGCCACGGGGACGAGGAAGGCGCGCGCGATCTCCTCCGACGTCAGGCCGCCGAGCATCCGCAGCGTGAGCGCGACCTGGGCTTCCGTCGACAGGACGGGGTGGCAGCAGGTGAAGATCAGCCGCAGCAGGTCGTCGCCCACGTGGTCGTCGAGCCGCTCGTCGAGGTCGGGCTCGGCCATCTCCTGCGTGACCTCGAGCTCCAGCCCCAGCTCGCCGTGCTTGCGCTCCAGCAGCCTGTTGCGGCGGAAGAGGTCGATCGCCTTGCGCTTCGCGGTCGCCATCAGCCACGCCCCCGGGTTCTCGGGCACTCCCGTCTCCGGCCACCGCTCCAGCGCCGCCACCAGCGCGTCCTGCGCCAGGTCCTCGGCCAGTCCCACGTCGCGCACCATCCGCGCGAGACCGGCGATCAGCCGCGCCGACTCGATGCGCCAGACCGCGTCGATGGCGCGGTGGGCCTCGACCGCCGTGGCCGTCACCGCTCCCTCGCCCGGTCCAGCACCGGCTTGATGTCGATCACCGGCGTGCCGTCCAGCGCCTCCATCTCCGTCACGCGGAAGCGCGTTCCATCCTCGATCTCGGCGATGGTGACGCGGTGGATACCGACGGGGTTGGGGCGGTCGGACGAGCGGGTGCTGAACACGCCCCGCAGCGGCGCGGACAGGTCGTCGCGGGGATGGACGCTCAGCACCTCGCGGTCGCTGCGGTCCAGCCAGGTCAGCACCAGCACCTCGTCGCCCACGGCCAGGTCGCGCGCGCCCTCGGCGAACTCGGGCTCCAGCACGATCCAGGCGTCGGGAGCGCCCAGGAACCCCTGCTTCGGCGCGTCCTCGCGCTCGAAGAGGGTGGAGCTGACCCAGCCGATGGGCGTCAGGGTGAACATGGTGGCAACCGGCAGCAGTGTGAACACGTTCCTCGAGGCGGATCGGGGTACGGGCGACCGGGTTCAGTCGCCCTTCTCGCAGTTGACCATCCACGGCGTGCCGAAGCGGTCGGTCACCATTCCGAACCGTCCGGCCCAGAACGTCTTCTGCAGCGGCATGGTCACGCTGCCCCCCTCCGCCAGCGCGGCGAAGATCCGCTCCGCCTTGGCCGGGTCGTCGATCTGCAGGGAAACGTCGAAGCCCTGCACCCGCTCGACGTACTGCGGCGGCGCGTCGGAGCCCATGATCACCTGGTCGCCCACCTCCAGGTGCGCGTGCATCACCGCGTCGCGCAGCTCCGGCGGCGTCTGGTCGCCCATCGGCGATTCGCCGTAGGTCTGCATGAAGCCGATCCTGCCGCCCAGCACCCGCTCGTAGGTGCGGAAGGCCTCGGCGCACTGGCCGTCGAAGTGGAGATAGGGGTTGATCTTCATGGGTCCGTCTCCGTCTGCATGGTGTTGGTTGATTCTGCTCACGTTCGCCCGGCCCGGTCAACCCGCGACGGCCACGCGCCGCGAATCGTTACGTTGCGCTTCGGCCTCGGAGACGCGCTTCAGCTGGGCCAAGCCCTTCTCGAACTCGCCGCCCACCATGCGGTCCATCCCCACGAACAGGGAGATGGCCTTGCCCACGAAGTTGTTGCGCCCGCTCATCGCCCACGTCACGGCGACGGCGCCGTTCGCGGCGGGACGGAGGGTGAACTCGACCTGGTTCGTCGCCGCGAAGGGCTTGATGAACTCCGCGCGGACGGCGACGCGGCGATGCGGGTCGATCTCGGTGAGCGTCATCCGCCCCTCGCCCGTCCTGTCGCTGACGTAGTGGTACGCCGAGCCGACGCCGGACGGGCTGCCCTCGAACGTCTTGCGCATCGACGGGTCGCCCTGCTCGAACGGGTTCCAGCGCTCCCAGCGGTGCAGGTCGCCGATCTCCGCGAACACCACCTCGGCGGGCGCGGCGATGGTGGCGGTGCGCTGGACGCGGAACGCCGCCGGCCGCGTGGCGATGACGACGCAGAGGAGGGCGATGGCGCCCAGTGCGATCTTCGCGAGCATGGGGATCCTCCCTTCGAATGAGATGATGACGGATGGCGCGGGACGGATGTGACGCGATCGCATCCGCCCCGCGGCCCGGTTGACGGTCAGGCGTGCGCCGGCTCGGCCTCGGCGGAGAGCTCGCCGACGCAGTCGCCGCCCTCGCCCTGGTAGAGCTGGCGGAGCTCGCACTCGCCTTCGCCCGCGACCTCCAGGAAGCGCCGGGTGAGCGCGATGGCCTCTTCCTTCGACTCGGCCTCGAGCAGCGCGAAGCCGCCGACGACCTCCTTCGACTCGCTGAACGGCCCGTCGGTGACGGTCACGCGGCCGCCCTCGCGGCGGATGCGGGCGCCGAGCGCGCTGGGGAGGCACCCCTCGGTGGCGATCAGGTGCCCGGAGGCCATGTACTCCTGGATGAGCTGGCCCATCGTCTCCATCTCTTCCTGCGTGGGCGGCGTGTTCCGCTCGACGGTCTTGTAGATCGACAGGAATCGCATCGTCATCTCCTTGGTGTTGGTTGACAGTGGATCAGGGGATCGACATCAGGCGGCCGCCACCTGCCGGCGGAGCCGCTCCTCCTGCTCGCGCAGCTCGGGGGTGAGCTCGGGGCCGAAGTCCTCGGCCTCGAACACCTGGCGGATCTCCACCTCGGCCACGCGGCCGGGGCTCGGGTTCGGCGCGCGCTTCACCCACTCCACGGCCTCGTCGCGCGAGCGGACCTGGATCAGCCAGAAGCCGGCGAGCAGCTCGGGCGTGTTGGCGAACGGCCCCTCGATCACGCTCCGCTGGTCGCCGTCGAAGCGGATGCGGACCCCCTTGGCGCTGGACTGCAGCCCCTCGGCGGCCAGCAGCACGCCGGCCTTCACCAGCTCCTCGTTGAACCGGCCCATCTCGGTGAGCAGCTCCTCGCTCGGAAGGACGCCCGCCTCGCTGTCGGGAGAGGCCTTGACCAGGATCATGAACCGCATCGTCGTGTCTCCGTGCTCGGGTTCGCGAGCGGGTTCCGTCCCGCTCTCTACATGGGGCGACGAACCAGGAGGGGCGAGATCGACAAAATTCCACCGGCCTATCTGGGCCGCCTGCAACGAGCCATTCATGGAGATAATAACGGATGGTCACACGGAGGGAACGGAGGCCCTGAGCTGAGTTCCTCCGTTACCTCCGTTCCCTCCGTGTGACCCCATTTCTGAAGAATTGTCCGCGGGATTGGAGCCGGTCGTCGGCGACGGTAGATTTGCCCTCCCTCTCGTCCAACCATTCCGACGCCGATGAAGATCACCGCGATCGAGCCGCAGAAGCTCCACCCCGAGCGCGTGAACGTGCACGTGGACGGCGCGTACCGCCTGGCGCTGGCCGCCGAGCTGGTGCTGGCCGAGCTGCTGCGCGTGGGCGACGAGGTGGACGACGAGCGGCTGGCGGCGCTGGAGGCGAAGGACCGCGCGTGGAAGGCGCGCGACGCGGCGCTGTCGCTGCTCTCCTACCGCGCGCGATCGGCGGCGGAGCTCACGCGGCGGCTGCGGCGCAAGGGCTTCGACGACGAAGTGGCGGAGGAGACGGTCGGGAGATTGGGGGAGATGGGGATGGTCGACGACGCCGCCTTCGCGGAGAGCTTCGTGCGCGACCGCGTCCGCCTGCGGCCGCAGGGGAAGCGGCGCCTGGCTGGCGAGCTGCGCGCCAAGGGCGTCGACGCGGAGACGGCGCGCGCCGCCATCGCCGAGGTGATGGAGCGCGAGGAGGCCACGGAGCTGGACCTGGCCCGCGCCGCCGCCGCGCGCTGGAAGCCGCGCCCCGGCGAGGACGCCGCGAAGGCCCGCCGCCGCCTCCACGCCTTCCTCGCGCGCCGCGGCTTCGGCGGCGACGCGGTGCGCACCGTCCTCCGCGAGCGGCTCGGCGGAGATGGAGGCTGACGCAGCGCCCGCCGCCGTCGCGGAGGTGATGCGCGGCTTCCCGGCGCCGTGGGCCGTCGCCGGCGGGTGGGCGATGGATCTGTTCCTCGGCCACCAGATCCGTGAGCACGCGGACGTGGACGTCGCCGTCTTCCGCGCCGACCAGGCGGCGATCCGCGACCACCTGCGCGGCTGGGAGCTGCGCAAGGTCGTCGGGGGAGGGATGCTGCCGTGGCGCGACGGCGAGTGGCTCGCGCTGCCGATCCACGAGGTCCACGCCACGCGCGACGGCGATCCCCGCGCGCTCGAGCTGCTTCTAAACGAGCGGGATGGCGATCGATGGCTCTTCCGCCGCGATCCCCGCATCTCCCTCCCTCTCTCCCGCGCGATCCTCCGCGCCGCGGACGGAATCCCTTTCTTCGCCCCCGAGATCGTCCTGCTGTACAAGTCGAAGCAGCCGCGCGAGCACGACGAGCGCGACTTCGCCGCCGTGCTCGCAGCGATGGATGCGGAGCAGCGCGCATGGCTGCGGGACGCCTTGGAGATCACGCAGCCCGGGCATCCGTGGCTTGCTTTGACGGATGAGTTCGGTGGGTTGAAACCCACCGCTGGAACATCAGGAAGTCCGCCTTCGCGGACTCCCGCGGAAGCATCAGCGCGACGAGCCCAGCCGTAGTGTGGTGAGAGCCGTCGCGTGAGCTCCGCGCCGGGGCCAGCCGTGCTACCTCTCCCGGTACGGGAGAGGTGGCGAGCCTAGGCGAGCCGGAGAGGGCGCGATGCCGGGTTCGCGCGCCGAGATCCGATCCCGCGCCGAACCCCATCCTCCCCCAGTCGGTTTTGGCGGAGGGTCGCGCGCCGCGCGGGATGGGGGCCACCGCGCAAGTGCTTGACCCCGCCTCGCCTCGGCGCGCATCATAACCGCGCTTCCCGCATCTCCCTGGCACACCCCGTCCGGTTCCCGCACATGCTCCGCAAGCTCGCGTACGTCTTCGGCGGGCTCGTCCTGCTCGTCGTTCTCCTGGCCGTCGGCGCGCGCTGGTACGTGGGCCGCGCGGAGCCCGACCCCGCGCGCAACGCCGTCATCCCCGGCCTGCACGGCCGCGTGGAGGTGTGGCGCGACTCGCTGGGCGTGCCGCACGTGTGGGCCGGCGACATGGAGGACCTGTTCCGCGCCGTGGGCTACGTGCACGCGCAGGACCGGCTCTGGCAGATGGAGCTCTTCCGCCGCGTGGCCGACGGGCGGATGGCCGAGGTGATGGGGCCGCCGCTGGTCGACACCGACAGGTTCCTGCGCACGCTGGGGATGGGCCGCGCCGCCGCCGAGAGCGAGCGCGCGCTCGACGCGCAGAGCCGGCGCCTGCTGGAGGCCTACGCCGCCGGCGTGAACGCCTGGATCGACCATCACCCCGGCCCGCTCCCGCCCGAGTTCCTGGCGCTGCGCTTCACCCCCGAGCACTGGACCGTCCGCAACACGCTGGCGATCGGCAAGATCATGGCGTGGGACCTGGCGGACTGGAACGTCGGCCTCGATCTCCAGCGCGCCACCGACGCCGTGGGACCGGTGCTCGCGCGCGACCTGTATCCCACCTATCCCGACTGGGGGCCGACGATCCTCGGTGCCGATGCGCAGTGGGCGGGGAAAGGCACCGCCGCGCCCGCCGTCGGCGCCCGCCCGGCCCTCCCTCCCGTCGCGCAGCCCGACACCTCGCCCGCGGCGCGCCGCTCGGCGGTGCCGCTGCCGCGCGTCCCCGCGCTGGCGCTCGAGCTGCTCGACGGCGTCTCCATCTCCCGCGCCTCGAACTCGTGGGTGATCGGGGGATCGAGGACGAAGAGCGGGAAGCCGATCCTGGCCAACGACACGCACCTGGCGCTGCGCGCGCCGTCGCTCTGGTACCTGGGCGCCATCCACGGCGGCGGGCTGGACGTGGCGGGGATGATGATTCCCGGCTTCCCCGTCGTCGTCATCGGCCATTCGAAGCGTGTGGCGTGGGGATACACGAACGCGATGGTGGACGACGTCGACTTCTTCGTCGAGCAGCTCGATCCGGCGGATTCCACGCGCTACCTGACGCCCTCCGGGCCGCAGCCCTTCGTCGTCGTCCCCGAGACCATCCGGGTGAAGGGCGAGGCGCCGGTCGTCCAGCGCGTGCGCATCACCCGCCACGGGCCGGTGATGAGCGACGTGGACGAGCGGGTGAAGGGGAAGGTGCTGGCGATGCGGTGGACGGCGCAGGACCCGTCCACCGAGATGACGGCGGTGCTGGGGATGAACCTGGCGCGGAACGCCGCCGACTTCATGCACGCGCTGCACGGCTTCAACAACCCGCACCAGAACGTGATCTTCGCCGACGTGGACGGCACGATCGGCTACTGGATGGGCGGCCGCGTCCCCGTCCGCGCCAGCGGAGACGGGCTCCTTCCCGCCCGCGGCTGGACGGGCGAGGGCGAGTGGGTGGGATGGCTGAACTTCGACCAGCATCCGCACGCGGTGAACCCGGCGGAGGGCTTCATCGTCACCGCCAACAACCGCCAGCTTCCCGCCGCGTCGGGCTATCCGTTCCTGGTCGCCACCAACTGGGCGGAGCCGTACCGCGCGCTCAGGATCCGGGAGATGGTGGCCGCCGGGCACGGCCTCACCGCGGCGGACGTGGCGCGCCAGCAGATGGACGTGCGCGACGCGCTGGCCGTGCGCTACGCGGGCCATGCGGTGCGCGCGGCGGAGATGGCGGGCGATTCGGCGGCCGCGCGCGAGCTGCGCGCCTGGCGCGGCGACGCGTCGACCGATTCGCACGCGGCGGCGCTCTTCTACGTCTGGTGGGAGAACCTGCGCCACCGCGTCGGCGACGACGAGTTCCGCGGCAAGCCGGTCTACTTCCCGCGCACGGCGCTGGAGCGGGTGCTCGACCGCGGCGGCGGCGCCTGGGTGGACGACGTCACCACGCCGGCGGCGGAGACGCTCGACGGCCTCTCCGCCGCCGCGATGCGCGACGCCGTGCGGACGGTGGGCGCGCGCACCTGGGGCGACCTGCACGTCACCCAGATCAACCATCCGCTGGGCGTGGTGGCGATGCTGAACCGCTCGCTCGGCCTCAACATCGGCCCCTTCCCCAACGGCGGCTCGGGGAACACGGTGAAGGTGGCGGGCTACGGCGGCCGCACGCCGCCGTTCGTCAACAGCTACGGCCCCAGCCAGCGCCACGTGGTGGACATGGCCGACGTGGACGACGACGGCGGCTTCGTCGTCCCTACCGGGCAGAGCGGGATCCCCACCAGCCGCCATTACCGCGACCAGACGCCGATGTGGCGCACCGGCCGCCTCTGGCGCATCCCCCTGGACCGCGGCAAGGCCGAATCACGCCGCGTCAGCCGGATGATCCTCTCGCCGCGGTGATCTGAACCGATTGGAATCACACGGAGGGAACGGAGGAAACGGAGGGATGAGCGAGGAACTCCTCCGTTTCCTCCGCCGCCGTCGTGGCTCATGGCCGATGGATGTCATCCTGAGCTCGACTTTGTCCTATTCACGCGGCGTAGGCAAGAAGATCAGTCAGGCGATGCCAGACGGAGACTGGAATTCGGGCGCAGTCGGTGGTTTGCGGGGAATAGGAAAGATTCGCTGCAGACCAGAGGTGACG
>DASUYB010000114.1 GCA_036377595.1 Longimicrobium sp.
GTCCCCATCGCGATGGGGATCCCGGCGTCGCGCAAGAGGCGCAGGTTGGCGTACATGGTCTGGCGCTGCGTGGCCACGCGCTGGCGGAAGCCGGCCAGCCGCGCCTCGGGGATCACGGACGGCAGCGAGTCGGTGATCGCCACCTTCCGCCGCGTGTCGGGGTCCACGCACGCCAGCGACACGCCGGTGCTGTCGAAGTGGTGCGTGTAGAGCTGCACGTAGCCGTCCGTCACCGTGAGCGTGGGCGTGTAGGTGGCGCCGGCCTGCCGGGCGAGCGCGATGAACTCGTCGTCCACCGGCTTGTCGTCCACGGAATGGACCAGCAGGCGGGCGCCGGCGCGCAGCGCGTCCTTGGCCTGCCACAGGTCGGTGGCGTGCACGATCAGGGGGATGCCGCCGCGCCGCGCCTCGGCCGCCGCGATGCGCAGGCGCGCCTTGAACACGGTGGTATCGGGCGAGGTCTCCTCGGCCAGGTACCACACCTTGATGGCGTCGCTGCGGTTGTGCACCATCATCCGCGCGCCGGCCAGCGTGGCGCTGTCGCTGCCGGTGAACACGAACTGGCGCGCGGCGGGAACGTTCACCCAGTGGTCGAGCGTGGAGAGGAGCGGCCCCGCGGCGGCCACGTGCGGCGCGGCGCTGCTGGCCTCGGCGCGCGCCCGCAGCGGCCACGTCCACGGATAGCCGCCCACGTCGAACGTCGCCGTCACCCCGGCGCACAGGTAGCTGCGGAAGAATCGCTCCGGGTGCCGCTCCAGTTCGGAAACGATGCTGTCGTACGGGAGGCGCGCGCGCACGTCCACCGCGTCCGGCCGCCCGTCCGCCCACCCGGTCTGCGAGTAGTGCACGTGCGCGTCGACGAGTCCCGGGATGACCCACTTCCCGCGCGCGTCGATCACCTCCACGTCCGGCGCGACCGTGCACGCGCCCACGCACTCGATCTTCCCCCCGCGCATCACCACCGTGGCGTCGCGCCGCGGCGGCGCGCCGGTGCCGTCGACCACCGTGGCGTGCGTCAGCGCGAACGCCGGCACCGGCCCGTCGCCGGGCGAGGCGAAGGCGGTGCTCACGGCCACCTTCCAGCTCCCGTCCGGCTGCCGCACCATCACCCGCTCCGACACGCCACGCGACGTCTGACCCTGCGTCACGCGGTAGCGGTAGGTGCCGTAGACCACGCCCGGGGCCACGGGGACGACCTCGAAGTGCGTGGCCACGAGCGTGTCGGGCCAGGTGGTGTCGCGCTGCGCGGCCAGCGGCTGATAGCCGTAGTTCACGCCGCCGGGGCCCACGCGCGCCAGCCGCGGGCTCTGCAGGTAGTGGCGCAGGTACGCCGCGCGGTCGTGGTGGTGGATCGCGGCGATGTTGCCGCGGAAGAAGGCCAGCGCCTGCGCCGAGTCCGCCGCGCGCTGTGCCGCCGTCCAGGTGCGCGCCTGCGCGCCGAGGTCCGCCGCGACCAGCGACAGCAGCGCGGCCGTCAGGACGATGCGTCTCATCGGGGAGATGGCGTTCGGGGGATGGAGATTTCGGGGACGGGGAGAAGACTACGCGAGGCGCCGACCGGCTGCAATCGGGGCCGTCCCTCTCTCCTCCGATCGAAATCGGTCAGGGAGAAACTGATGACATTCACCGACGTGGACCCCGCGAGCTGCCGCCTGCGGCGCCAAGTGGGCGGTCGCGACAAGCAGGAATCGCGGCCAGCGGCCGGTTTGCTGTTGTCCGCCGTGAGTCCGGCGGCGTCCAGATGTGTGTACGGATCCGATTGATCGTGCCCCGGGTGGCGGTGTTCTGGCGATGCATTGACCCCCGCCGGGACGCTTCGTTAGCCATTCCCATGAACAGATCGACCGGTGGTCAAAGTAGCCACAACCGCGGCAATGACCGGGAGAAGAGGCTCGCCCGGGCGTGGCACCACGTGCCCACCGCGCTCCTGCGCCAGTTCACCGCCGACCTCATCGCGGAGCACCGCATCCGCGGCGTGGCCGAGATGGCCAGGCTCTCGAAGGAAACCATCCGCAAGTTCGCGGGCGGCTTCGGCGAGCCGAGCTACGCGACCCGGCGCGCGCTGGGCGAGCTCTTCCTGGACCTCTACCCGGGAGGAGTGATGGCGGAGACGACCGCATCGGCGGAGGAGAAGCGATGGAAGATCCGGCCGCGGCTGATCGAGCTGCTGCCGGAGGGCGAGCCCGCGGCGCGGGCCGTGGTGGCGCTCGTGTTCCGGCTCGCGGGGCGCTTCCCCGACCAGCTTCCCGAGAACCTGGCCGACGTCGAGGAGTGGATGGACCTGCAGGTGCGCGGCGAATACTGGGCGGCGCGCCACTACGGCGAGATCGCGCGCGTGGCGAACGAGCGCGAGGCCCGGCGCGAGCGCAAGCGCGGGCGCCGGCGCAGGCCGGCCCGGCGCGCGGCGGACGTCGGGTGAGCGCCGGCGGGCTTGTCCGCGCCGGAGGCGGCGGCGAGGTTGTCGCGCTCGCGAACCCGCTCCCCGTGCCGATCTCCGCTTGCCCAGCCTGGACGCACTGATCTCGAACCTCCCCGCGCGCCCGGACCCGGCCGCGCTGGTGGCGGGCTTCGTCCCCCCTCGCCGGTTCGCGGAGAAGCGCTTCGAGAACTATCACCCCGACCCGCGCCACCCGTCCCAGGGGGAAGCGGTGTGGCGGCTGCGGGAGATCGCGGACGAGCTGCGCATCGCGAGCGATGCCGGGCTGGGGCGGCGGATCCGCGCGCTCTTCGGCGGCGGGGGAGGGCGGGGAAGCGGCGTGTACCTGGACGGCGGCTTCGGCGTGGGGAAGACGCACCTGCTGGCGGCGCTCTGGAACGCCGCGCCGGGGCCGGGCGCCTACCTCAGCTTCGACGAGCTGGTCCACACCATCGGCCTGCTGGGAGTGGAGGGGACGCGCGCGGCGTTCCGCGGGCGGAAGCTCGTCGCCGTGGACGAGTGGGAGCTGGACGATCCCGGCAACCTGAAGATGGCGCTGGCGTTCCTGCGCGGCGCGCTGGCGGACGGCATCCGCGTCGCCACGACGTCGAACACCATTCCCGACGAGCTGGGGCGCGGGCGCTTCGACCAGAAGAGCTTCCGCGCGGAGATCGAGGAGCTGGCCGGGGCCTTCGAGGTGCTGGAGATCGCCGGCGAGGACTTCCGCCACCGCCGCTTCGAGGCGGACCCCGGCCGCGCGTACTTCCTCGACGACGCGGCGCTGGCGGAGGCCGCGTCGCGGGCGGGCGGCGGCGCGCTGGCGACGGACTTTCCCGCGCTTCTGGCCGCGCTGGGCGAGGTGCACCCGATCCGCTACGTGGCGCTGGTGGAGAGCATCGACGCGCTGCTGGTGAGGGACGTACGGCCGTTCACGGCGCTGTTCGACGGGCTGCGCTGGGTGCACTTCGTGGACAAGCTGTACGATCGCGCCGTTCCCCTGGCGATGTCGTCCGATGCCGCGCTCGGCGAGCTCTTCCCCGCGTCGTTCCTCGCGGGCGCGTACGGGAAGAAGTTCTCGCGCTGCCTCTCGCGCATGGAGGAGATGCTGGGCGAGCGGGAGGACGAGGCGCCGCCGACGGAGGGTTGAGGGCGGCTGCAGAAGCCGAGACGCGGGGAGGGGACGGGATGCCGCGGCCGCATTGAAGTTCCGGAAAACCGCCCGCCGCCAGCACTTCCGCACGTCGTTCGGTACAACGGCTAAGTTCGGCACCTGATTTGCGTTACCCGCCGCCCGACGACGGATCGGAGGGTCCGTCGCGGTGGACACACGAATGGGTGGAGGAGACGTATGGGTATCCTGTGGATGATCATCATCGGCCTGATCGCCGGCGCGCTCGCCAAGCTGATCATGCCGGGGCGCGACCCGGGCGGCATCATCGTCACCATCCTGCTCGGCATCGCGGGCTCGCTGGTGGGCGGCTTCCTGTTCGGCGGCTCGGACGGGCGCGTGGGGCTGATCGGCTCGGTGGTGGGCGCGCTGATCCTCCTCGGGCTCTACAGGCTGATCGTCGGCCGCCGGTCCACGCTCTGACGCCGGCGAATCGATGCCTGAGCGGAGCGAGGCCATGCCGGCCGAGGAGCTGAAGGAGGTGCTGACGCACGAGCTGGGCGACCTGCTGTACGCCGAGCGGCGCATCCTCACCATGCTCAAGACGATGGAGCGCGAGGTCACCGACCCGCAGGTGAAGGCGCGGATCGAGGAGCACCGCGGCGAGACGGAAGAGCAGATCGAGCGGCTGGAGCAGGCGTTCGAGGCCATCGGCGAGAAGGCCAAGGCCGAGAAGTGCCCGGGGATCATCGGGCTGAAGGAGGAGCACGATTCCTTCAAGCGCGAGGAGAAGCCCAGCAAGCCGCAGCTCGAGGCGTTCGACCTGGGTTCCGGGCTGCGCGTGGAGCACTACGAGATCGCCGCGTACCGCACCGCGATCGCGCTGGCCACGGCACTCGGCGAGGCGGAGTGCGCGCGGCTTCTCCAGGAAAGCCTGGTGGAGGAGGAAGCGATGGCGAAGTTCCTGGAGAAGAACGCCGTTGCCTCGCTCCGCAAGCTGATGGGGAAGGCGAGGGTGAAGGCCGCGGCCTGAGCCGCTCCCGGCCCTCGACGCGACGAGCCCCCAACCGGTCATCCGGCGGGGGCTCGTCGCGTCTCCAAGCCTATGGACGGACAGAGATAAAGATGGCCTCACGCAGAGGAGCAGAGAACCCCTCCGCTGCCTCTGCTCCTCTGCGTGAGCAAAATTCTTTTCAGTCGTCCAGCGAGCGGCGCTGGCGCTTGACTTCCGAGCGGCGCTTCTTGGCGCGGAGGCGCTCCTCGCGGGCGGCCTGGCTGGGGCGCGTCTTCTTCCGCTTCTTCGGCACCACCAGCGCCTGCCGCACCAGCTCCACGAAGCGCTCGGTGACGGCTTCCCGGTTCTGGTGCTGGCTGCGGTGCTCGCTGGCGGCCAGCAGCAGCACCCCCTCGCCGTTGATGCGGTTCGCCAGCTTCTCGCGGATGCGCGTGCGCTGCTCCTCGCTCACGCTGGGCGACGCGTCCACGTCCCACGCCAGCTCCACGCGGGTGGACGAGGTGTTGACGTGCTGGCCGCCGGGCCCCCCGGAGCGCGTGGCCCGATAGGTGAGCTCCGCCCGGGGCACCCACAGCGAGTCGTTGATGGCCAGCACGCCGTCGTCGGGCATCAGGGCTGGACCGCCACCAGCTCGATGTCGAAGATCAGGGTGGAGTTGGCGGGGATCACCACCCGCCCGGTGTTCTGGTCCACCACCGGCTGGCTCCCGTACCCGAGCGCCGGCGGGATGATCAGCCTGCGGTTGCCGCCCACCCGCATCCCGGTGACGCCTTCGTTGAAGCCGGCGATCAGGTTGCCGTCGCCCAGCGTGAACTGCACGGCCGGTCCGCCGCGCGAGGTCTCGATGCCGGTGTTGTTGGACAGCCAGAGCGTGTAGTGCACCGCCACCTGATTCCCCGACTGCGCCACCGCGCCGCTGCCGACGTTGAAGTCGGCGTACTGGAGCCCCGACGCGGTGGTCACGATCTGGGCACCGGCCGGCAGCGCGGGCGGCGGGCCGATGGTGATCGAGGCGGTGGGGCTGTCGGTGCCGCAGGCGGCAACGAGCGCGGCGGCGGCGGCCGCGGCGAACAGGGTCTTCAGCTTCAAGCGAACGTCCTTGCGGAGTTGAACGATTGGACACGGGCCGTAGAATATACCACCTCGCGCGCGATCGCTGAACCCGCTGGCGGGCATGTACTTCGCAGTCGCGTTCCGCCTCGCTTCCGCCCTGGACCTCGTTTTCGGAAAGACGGATTCCGCAGATGACCGACACGCGCCCGACCGTAGCCACCCCCACGCCGCGCCACTACCACCTGATCGGCATCGCGGGAACGGCGATGGCGTCGCTCGCCGGGCTGCTGCGCGCGGCGGGGCACACCGTCACCGGCTCGGACGAGAACGTCTATCCCCCCATGTCCGACCAGCTGCGGGAGATGGGGATCGCCTACGCGGTGGGCTACCGGCCGGAGAACCTGGAGCCGCGCCCCGACTGGGTGGTGGTGGGGAACGCCATCTCGCGCGGGAACCCGGAGCTCGAGGCGGTGCTCGACCGGCGCCTCCCCTACACGTCCGCCGCCGTAACCCTCAAGGAGGAGTTCCTGCGCACCCGCAAGCCGCTGGCGGTGGCCGGAACGCACGGGAAGACGACCACCACCTCGCTGCTGGCCTGGGCGCTGGAGGCCGCCGGGCTGTACCCGTCGTTCCTGATCGGCGGGGTGGCCGAGAACTTCGGCAGCAGCTACCGGCTGACCGACTCGGAGTGGTTCGTGATCGAGGCCGACGAGTACGACACGGCGTACTTCGACAAGGGCCCCAAGATGTGGCACTACCTCCCCTACGTGGGGCTGGTGAACAACATCGAGTTCGACCACGCCGACATCTACCGCGACGAGGAGGCGTACCGCTTCGCCTTCGCGCGCTTCATCAACCTCGTTCCCGGCAACGGCGCGCTGGTGGCCGGGTGGAACTCGCCGATCGCGCGCGAGCTGGCCGCGAAGGCGTTCGCGCCGGTGGAGAGCTTCGCCTATGGAGATGAAGTCCCGGCGGAGGGCGCGCACCCGCTCTGGACGGCGCGCGGCGTGAGCTTCGGGCCGGAGGGGACGCGCTTCACCGCAGTGCGCGCGGGCGAGGCGTGGGGCGAGGTGGTGACGCCGCTCACCGGCGCCTTCAACGTGCGCAACTGCCTGGCGGTGATCGCGGCGGCGGAGTTCATCGGCGCCGACCGCGACGGCGTGCGCGAGGGGCTGCGGACGTTCGCCAGCGTCAAGCGGCGGATGGAGGTGCGCGGCGAGGTGCGCGGCGTGACGGTGATCGACGACTTTGCGCACCACCCCACGGCCGTGCGCGAGACCATCGA
>DASUYB010000115.1 GCA_036377595.1 Longimicrobium sp.
CCTGTGTAAGCACTTGCCTCGATTCAGACCCCGCCGGACGCGTTGTACACGCGTCCGACGGGGTCTTGTTGTATCTTGTTGCTGTTCAACCTCTTATGGCCAACGTGTAAAACGGTGCTGTCGAACGCCTGCTGCGTGAGACAAATCTTTTGGAGGATCTATCTCGTGTGGCCGACCATCGCGCCGTCGACCTGGGCGAAGGGGGTGCCCCGGCATTCGTCGTCGTGGAACAGCTCACCCTTCTCGGTCACCGCGACCACGGGGAGCGACGGGTGCGCCTCGTCGGGCTTCAGCACGAAGCAGAAGCGGTTCGGGTCATAGTCCACCGCGAAGGAGGCGATGAAGATGTGGTATTCGTCGGGGACCTCGTCGGCCGGCAGCTCGCCCATCCAGCGCTCGCCGGAGCCGAACGTGCGGTCCGGGTGCCGCGCCTTCCACCGCACCGCGTGCCGGTAGACGCCGCTGGCCACGCGCAGCGCACCCGCCTCCGGCGTCTCGCCCGCGGGAAGGGGCGGGCGGGGGCAGCCGGTCTCGCGGAACACCCTCCCCTCCTCGTTCATGCTGAACGTCTCCACGTTCATGTCGTTCCCCGACATGGCGTCCAGGCAGAAGCCGTCGCCGTCCATGCTGCGCATCAGCAGCAGGCGGTAGGCGCCGCGGTCGGGCATCTGGAACCCCGCCGGCAGCACGTCCTCGACGTTGATCGAGTATTCGCCGTGCCGCGCATAGTACGATTTCTCCAGCTGGATCACGCCGCGCATGGCGTCGGCGGCCCGGTCGGCCTTGGCGGTCTTCTGCGCGCCGTAGTAGGCGTCCAGGAACTTCGGCAGGCCGCCGCTCACGAACCCGAAGGTGATGGGAAAGAGCAGCAGCACCCACGGGCGCTTGATCTTCAGGTGCGGCTGGGGCGTTCCGCACTGCGGGCAGGCGATGGTGCCGCGGGGGAGCTTCGTGCGGCAGGACTTGCAGGTGGGCATGGTCGCATCCTGGGAAGAGCAGGGGGAAACGCGATCCAACGGCTCCCAGTCTACGGAGATCGAATCACCCCGGAATCACCTCGATCGAAGACAACGGAAGATTCTCACGCGGAGGCGCGGAGACGCGGAGAACTCGATCGGTCCTCCGCGTCTCCGTGTCTCCGCGTGAGATTTTTTCCGGAGGATTCAGATCGCCGTGTCGCCCGATGATGTCGCGGGCGCCTCGTGGAAGAGCTCCACCGCCTTCCCCATGCATGCCGAGCCGATGTACAGCGCGCCGCCGTCGTCGACGCTGCGCTCCGGGCCCTCCACCGTGCTGAGAGGCCGCGCGGCGAGACACGTCCGCCCTTCGGCGTTGCGGAAGTACTCCAGCCGGTAGTCGGCGGCCGCGGCATCGGCCGCCAGCCCGGTGCCGAGATCCCCCAGCGTCGCGGGAAGCTCTCCGCCGTGCGCCGCGCGGTACCCGGCCATCCCTCGATAGCCCTGCTCCAGGAGGCCGCGCGCCTGCTCGCCCCGGTCGGTGGAGGGATCGTCGTACGTGAGCCCGGGCGCCGGCGCGCCCGTGCACCCGGCGTCGTGGTAGATGCGCCCCTCCGCGTCCATGCTCAGAGGCGGCACATCGCGGCCGGCGGAGCGCTTCGGCACCGCCTCCAGGCACAGGTCGCGGTCGCTGGCGGCCGACACCTCCACGTCGTAGTAGACCGTGCGCTGCGCCTGCCATCCCAGCGGCTCCAGCTCCGACAGGCTGCGGGCGTAGACATCGTGCTCGCTGCGGTATTCCTGCTGCAGCGTGTAGGCCTGCTTCAGCAGCGCCTCGCCCTCCAGCTCCTTCGCGCGGTTGACCGCCTTCGAGAACTGCGGGATGGCGAGCGCCGCCACCACTCCCAGCACCACCACCACGAAGAAGCCGCCGGCCACGAGCGCCAGCACCAGCACCGCCGTCCTGTTTCCCCCTCCGCCCGCCGCGGGCGCGCCCGGCCCGCCGCCTTGCGGGATGGCGTTGCGGCGGATGGGGAAGCCGCACTGGGGGCACACCGCCGCGCGCTCGGAGACGGGCGCGCCGCAGTCGGGACAGGTGTGGGTCATGGAGACGGGTCCTTCGGGAGAGATGCCGCTCAGGGCGCCAGCACGTTCAGCGGATAGACCGGGATGTTGCGCAGCACGGTGAAGAGGACGAACACCCAGAAGATGGCCTGCGTCACCTTCCCCGACAGCCGCACGACCGGAAGCACGTGGCGTCCGGCGCGCGCCCGCAGCACCTGCGCGGCGGTCGCGTAGCCGATCAGGGGAAGGGAGAGGACGTACAGCGCGTTGTAGTCCAGCGCCTGCAGGATGCGTCCGTGCAGCAGCGCGTGCGTGGCCCGCAGCACGCCGCACCCCGGGCAGTAGATCCCCGTCAGCACGTACAGCAGGCAGCGGGGATAGAAGCCGACCTGCAGGGGATTGTAGAGGTACAGCACGACGAGACCCGCGGCGGCCGCCGTCGCCCCCAGGGCGACGGCGGCCCCGCGCAGCGCGGGCGAAAGAGCCGGGGCCTTCCGCAGCGCGGTGCTCATCAGGCCTGCTGCTGCACGGCGCTCATGATCATCCCCATGAAGCCGAACACCATGCTGACCACCAGCCACACCAGGCCGATCACCAGCGCGATGATCGACCACTGCTTGGCGTTCTTCGACGCCTGCCACGCGCCGGCAATGTCGCCCGCGTCGCGCTTGCTGTTCACCTGGGTGGAGAAGAACAGCCCCACGGCGCCGATCGGGATGCAGCAGGTCAGGCAGGTGACGATCGTGGCGATGATCGACAGCACCAGGTGGTTGGGGATCTCCTGCCCCCCGCCCGGCTGCGCGCCGTAGCCCCCCGGGCCGCCCGGACCGCCCGGACCGCCCGGACCATACCCGCCGCCGCCGGGCCCGCCCGTCCCCGTGTAGCCGCCGCCACCGGTGTAGCCGCCCTGCGTCTGGCCGTACGCCGGCCCGCCCGCCTGGGCGCCGCCCGCGTAGCCTCCGCCGGCCGGGCCGGTGGAGCCGTAGCCGCCGCCCGCGGGCGCCTCGCCGCCGGTCGATCCCGTCCCGCCGGTGTAGCCGCCGGTCGTGCCGCCGCCGGTGTAGCCGCCCGTCGACCCGGTCGACCCGCCGGGGGAGCCGCCGGTCGATCCCGGCGTGTACCCGCCCGACGGGGGAGGCGTGTACCCGCCCGACGGAGGAGGCGTGTAGCCGCCGGCGCTCCCGCCGGTGGAGCCGCCCGTGGTCCCGCCCGGCGTGTAGGTGCCGCCGGTGCCGCCCGCCGTGCTGCCGGACGTGCCGGAGGTCGTGCCCGCGTCCGAGGCGCCGGTGGAGCCGGTGGACGCGCCCGCGTTGCCGGCCTGCCGCGCCGGGTTGGGGCGGCCGCAGTTGGGGCAGTAGGGCGAGTCGTCGGAGTACTGGTTGCCGCAGTCGGGGCAGGCGATGAGGGCCATTGGGTGCTCCTGTGGGAGGACGGGCGCCGCCGCGTGCGGCGCGCGATCTCGGTGGACGGTGCGGACCTGCGAAGGGTGCGGTGCGCCGGGACGCGCTGGGCGGGTTTCCGGGCCGGCAGACGGCTCAAGTTGCCCCGATCCGCGCCGTTTCGCAAGGTGAACACGCGTAGTGGCGGAGCGCCTCCGCCGCGCTTCCAACCGCAAGCGGACGCTCCGCTTGCAGCGCATCCGTACGTCCCCGCCGCCCGAGGGGTTTCGGGAGATCGGGAAGCCGGCTCGCCAGGCGATGCAGCCCGGGAAGTCCGCGATGGCCGACTTCGGACCGTCGTCGCCGCGGATTCATCCGCCCCGTCGAGGGTGAGACGCGATCTATGCCGTCGCCGTCTCCGCGGGGCGGGGAACCGCGCGCGCGGCGGGGACGGGGTGCGCGTCCAGCCCCTGCTCCAGCATGCGGCAGATCTTCCGCAGGCCGCGCAGGTAGCTCCAGTGCTCGACCTCGAGGTAGTGGCGGGTGGATTCCTTGTAGCGGATGCCGTGGCCGGGATCCGCGTCCGGCCCGCGCTTCAGCTCGCGGAAGCGCGCCGCCGCGGGCGTCTCCCGCCGCGCCGCGTCCAGGAACAGCGCGATGGCGCGCGTCTGCCACTGCACCAGCCCGAACTGGCCGCTGTCCGGCTGGATCAGCCCCGCGACGAAGATCGTGTCCAGCTCCGGGTGGAAGACGTTGCGGAACAGCCGCGGCCGCCCGTCGCGCCAGCTCAGCCACGCGCGGTCGATGAACGGGAACTCGATGTTGTAGCCCGTGGCGAAGACGATCAGGTCGATCTCCTCCCTCGACCCGTCCGCGAACTCCACCGCGCGCCCGCTTAGCCGCGCGAGGTCGGGCTTCGGCGTCACGTCGCCGTGCTTCACGTAGTACGGCAGCAGCGAGTTGACGATGGGGTGCGTCTCGAACAGCCGGTGGTCGGGCCGCGGCAGCCCCGTCTTCTCCTGCGGCCCCACGATGAAGCGCACCGACAGGCCGGCGACCATCCGCCGCAGCCAGAGCGGCGCGCCCAGGCGCAGCATCACGTCGCCCACCTGGTCGGCCGGCTTTCCCAGCAGGTACTTGGGCATGTACCAGTAGCCGCGCCGCGTGCTGTGGAACGCCCGGTCCGCGTGCTGCGCCGCCTCCACCGCGATGTCGCACCCGCTGTTGCCGCCGCCGACCACGAGGACGCGCTTCCCCGCGAACACCTCGGGCGTGCGGTAGTGCGCCGAGTGCATGGTCTCGCCCGTGAACTCGCCCGGATACGCGGGGACCCTGGGCGACCAGTTGTGCCCGTTGGCGATCACCACCGCGCCGTAGCGCCGCGTCTCGCCGTGCGTCGTCACCTCCCACGCGCGCCCGCCGCCGGCCGGCTCGATGCGCTCCACCGGCGTGCGGTACTCGATGCGCCGATCCACCTCGAAGCGCTCCGCGTACGCGCGCAGGTACGCCAGCACCTGCGAGTGGTGCGGATAGTCGGGGAACGCCGCGGGCATGGGAAAGTCGGGGAACTGCGTGAACGGCTTGGACGAGATCATGTGCGTGGACCGGTACACGCGCGCGAACGGCTTGCCGTAGTTCCAGTTGCCGCCCAGGTCGTCCTCGCGCTCCAGCACGTCGGCCGCGAAGCCGCGCTCGGCCAGGTTCTTCGCGGCCGCCAGCCCGGAGCTTCCCGCGCCCACCACGCACACGCGATCGGACCGGTCAATGAGCTGCATTCGGGGGATGGGGATCTGGAGGGAGATGGAGATCGTGGCGCCGCAAGGAGTTTCGCGCCGCGGACGAAGCCGCGTCAAGCACGATGGATCGCGTCCCCGCGGACGATGCGGGGCGACGGTTAAACCCTCCGTCGTCGCCCGCCATCCAACTTCGCGAGCCAACCGTCCGGGCGCGCATCATCGCCCGGTCACCCATCCTCCCCCCGACCTTCGAGATCGAACGATGATCCGCCTCTTCGGCATAGCAGGCACCGCCGCGGCCCTCGCCGGGCTGCTTCCGCATCCGCACCAGGCCGCGGCCGGCGCCGCGGAGCCCGTCACCCCCGCCCCCGCCGCCGCGCCGCAGCAGGACTTCCACTGGCGCGGCCGTATCGCGCAGGGCGAGCAGATCCAGGTCCTGAACATCATCGGCGACATCCGCGCCGAGCCCACCGACGGCGACGAGGTGACCGTCACCGGCGTGCGCAGCGGCCGCGGCGCCGAGCGCATCCGCGTCGAGGTGGTGCGGCGCGCGTCGGGCACCGTCATCTGCGCCATCTACCCGGGCGACGGCGGCAGCCGCTGGCGCGACGACGACGATGACGACGACCGCGGCGAGCCGCGCGACGCCTGCAACTCGCGCCGCCGCGTGACCATCGACGACGACGACGGCCGGGTGAACTTCACGGTCCGCGTCCCCGCCGGCGTGCGGCTGGCGGCGCGGACGGTGTCGGGCAACGTGGAGGCGCGGCGCCTGCGCGGACCCGTCGACGCCCGCAGCGTGAGCGGCGACGTGCGCGTGGCCACGGCGGGTCCCGTGGAGGCCTCCAGCGTCAGCGGCGACGTCTTCGCCGAGCTGGGGCGGATGGGCGATCGCGACCTGGAGTTCCGCTCCGTCAGCGGCAGCGTGACGCTCGAGGTGCCCGCCGGCATCGACGCCGACTTCGAGGCGGGAACGCTGTCGGGGAGCATCGAGTCCGACTTCCCCGTCCAGCTCGCCCGCCGCGAAGGGCGCGGCCGCTACAACATCCGCGTGGGGCAGCAGGCACGCGCCCGGCTCGGCCGCGGCGGCCCCACCCTGCACGTCACCACCGTCAGCGGCGACGTCACCCTGCGCCGCGCGCGGTAGAAGAAAAAGCTTTGCCTCACGCAGAGCAGCAGAGGCAGCAGAGAACCGATCGGTTTCCTCTGCTGCCTCTGCTCCTCTGCGCCTGCGTGAGCCATTCTTTTCATGGATCTATCTGCCGCCCGTTGACCCGCCTCGTGCGCTGGTACATCTTCCCGGGGCCATCTCCCCCATCTCCGGACCCGACACCCTCCCGAGGCCCCGATGAAGCCCGTCCTTCGCGCGCTGGCGCTGGCCGGCGCCGCGCTGGCGCCCCTCCCGCTGACCGCGCAGCAGTGGGACGCCGCGGTCGCCGCCGCCGCCCAGCGCGTGGCGCCGCAGATGGTCGCCGTGCGCCACGACCTGCATCAGCACCCCGAGCTCTCCAACCGCGAGTTCCGCACCTCGCACCTCGTCGCCCAGCACCTGCGCTCGCTGGGCTTCGAGGTCGACACCGGCGTGGCGCACACCGGCGTGGTCGGGATCCTCCGCGGCGGGCGCCCGGGGCCGGTGGTGGCCGTGCGCGCGGACATGGATGCGCTGCCGGTGAAGGAAGACACGCCCTATCCGTGGAAGTCCACCGCCACCGGCGAGTACATGGGGAAGACGGTGGACGTGAGCCACGCCTGCGGGCACGACATCCACACCGCGGTGCAGATGGGCGTGGCCAGCGTGCTGGCGGGGATGAAGGAGCGCATCCCCGGCACCGTCGTCTTCCTCTTCCAGCCCGCCGAGGAAGGCGCGCCTCCGGGCGAGGAGGGTGGCGCGAAGCTGATGATGCGCGAGGGCGTGTTCAACCGCTGGCATCCCACCGCCGTCTTCGGCCTGCACACCTTCGCGCAGATGCAGACGGGGAACGTCGGCTGGACGCTGGGCCCGGCGATGGCGGCGTCGGACCGCTTCACCATCACCATCCACGGGCGGCAGGCGCACGGCGCGTCGCCGCAGCTGGCCATCGACCCGGTGGTGATGGCGTCGCAGGCCATCCTGGCGCTGCAGACCATCCGCTCGCGCAACCTGTCGCCCTTCGAGCCCAGCGTGCTGACGGTGGGGATGGTGCGCGCCGGCGAGCGCTTCAACATCATCCCCGCCGACGTGATGATGATGGGTACGGTGCGGACGTTCGACCCCAAGGTGCAGGACGAGATCGAGCGGCGGATGCGCGAGATCCTGGACGGCGTCACCAGGGCCGGCGGCGGCACGTACGAGATGGAGTACCAGCGCACCACGCCGGTGACGGTCAACAACCGCGAGCTCTCCGACCGCATGCGGCCCACGATGGTGCGGCTGATGGGCGCGCAGAACGTGCTCGACATCCCGCCCACCACCGGCGCCGAGGACTTCGCCTACTTCTCCAACGCGGTGCCGGGCTTCTTCTACCGCCTGGGCACGGTCAAGCCGGGCACCACCTCGGGCGATCACCACACGCCCACCTTCCAGGCCGACGACGACTCCATCCCCATCGGCATCCGCGTGATGTCGACGCTCCTCCTCGACTACCTCACCAGCGGCGGCGTCCGCACGGCGTCTCGCTGACGGTCGTGGGGTGGTGAAGAACAGCGGCGTGCAGAGATCTCTCTCCGCACGCCGACTTGTTTTGTTGCGTAGATTCGCGCCGCGATCCAACCCGACGTCATCCTGAGGCCGGTCACACCGCCATCAGCGTCCGCACCGAAGGTCGCAGGCCGAAGGATCTATCGCCGCGTCCGCACGATCGCCCGGGTGACGCGTCAATGCCGCGGATGCCGCACGAGGTAGTCGACCAGCACGGCGCCCGCGGTGCTCGTCGCCAAGCCCACGATGGCCCCGGTCTCGAGAGCCGCGTCGCTCTCCTTGTCGGCGACGAGGATGGGGAGGGCGCCGACGGCCGCCCCGCCCAGCGTCGCAAGGAAGCCGCCCTTGCTGTCGTGCCGCAGCCCGCCCAGGTGCGCGCCCAGCGCGGCGCCGAGCGACATTCCGGCGTATGCGCCCAGGTACTCGGCGTTGTCGGGGCCGCCGCCGCACGTCGGCCCCTCGTCGCTGCAGTCCAGCCCCGCGAAGCTCGCGCCGTATCCCACCGCCGCGCCCGCGAACGCCGCCGCCGCCGAGAAGGGGATGGAGAAGTACAGGCGCGGCTTGCTGGGCTCCACCTGCGCCGCCAGCGCCGCGTTCGGGTCCGGCGCCGCGGCGGGAACGAGCACCGGCCCGCGCAGCCGCGCCGCGGCGAGGGTGTGCCGCGCCGGCCCCGCCGCCGTCTGCGCGCGCGCCGGGATCGCCGCGCACGCGAGCGCCGCGGCGGTCGAGAGAAGGATGGGGATTCGGGTCTGCATGGGAGATCAGGGAAATCGGGATGTGTCTACGATGCTGCGTCACTTCATCTCTCCATCGATCATCATCTCCAAACGGTAAAGGATCGTGTTGCGGAGACGCAGGCCCGCGATCTCCGCGTCTCCGCGTGAGGCCGTCTCAGTTCTCGCCCTCGTCCGCAGGCTCCAGCCCCTCGATGCGATGCTGCCAGCGCTCGCCCTCGGGCACGCCGCCGGGGCGGTAGAGGATCACGCGCACGCGCTCCAGCGTCACCAGCCCGCCGCCGATCATCGCGTCCAACTCGGGGAGGAGCTCCTGGATCTTCTCCTCCGTCTCCACCACCTCGACGACGATGGGGAGGTCGAGCGAGAGCTCCAGCACGCGCGCCGTGTGCACCCGCGCGCTCGCGCCGAAGCCCGCCAGCCCGCGGAGGACGGTGGCGCCCGCGCAGCCGCGCTCGCGGAGCATCCGCACCAGCGCGTCGTGCAGCGGCTTGCCGCGGTACGGGCCAGACTCGCAGCGGTCGCTCTCGCCTATGAAGATGCGCATCAGCGTGCGCTCGCCCCGGAAGCTGTGCATCGGCCGCCTCACATCCTGGGGCGGAACGCCGCGCCGGCGGCCGCCAGCCCGGCCAGCACCGCCAGCACGCCCAGCGCCATGCTCCCCAGCGCGTAGACCGCCCCGCGCCCCCACTCGCCCGCCTGCAGCAGCGTCACCGTCTCCAGGCTGAACGTGCTGAAGGTGGTGAACGCGCCGCAGAACCCGATCGTGACCATCCCCCGCACCTCGGGCGAGATCGGCATCGTCTCCGCCGCGCGCATGGCGAACCCCAGCACGAACGAGCCGGCCAGGTTGATGGCCAGCGTGGCCCACGGGAAGTCCGTCCCCGCCCAGGTGGGGATCCACTTGCCCAGGCCGTAGCGTGCCAGCGTGCCGGCCACGCCGCCGGCGGCAAGGTAGAGGAGGAGCAGCGTCGCGCTCGATGGTCGGGGTGAATGGATCGAAACGGATGGGAATCAGGATCGGCGCGCGGGTCTGCGGGCGCAAGCGGCTTACAACCATCCGCCGGGGCCGGGCATCACACGTGAGTGGGCGCGCGGGGGCGCGCTCCGTCCGCAGCGAACCGGAGGGTACGACATGCGCCGCATCTCCTTCTGTCTGATCGCACTCCTGCTCTTCTCCGCCCAGGTGGCGAGCGCGCAGCGCTGCCGCAGCACCGCGCGCGGCCGCGTGGTCATCTGCGAGGACCACGACCGCGACCGTGATCGCGACCACTACCGGCGGCGGCACTGGGATCGCGGCCCCATCGAGTTCGGCATCCGCGGCGGCGCCGACTTCCGCGACGACCAGGGGAGCGTGGGCACGCAGATCCGCATCCCCGTGATCCGCCAGTTCCAGGTGACGCCCAGCTTCGACGTGTTCTTCGGCGACAACGAGGGCGCGGCCGAGTGGCAGGCCAACATCGACGGGCTGATCAAGCTCGACGAGCTCGGCGGGCTGTACGGCGGCGGCGGCGCGGCCTTCCTGCGCCGCGACTTCGACGGCGACCTGGAGAACGAGACCAAGGCCGGCTTCAACCTGCTGGCGGGGATCGACGGCGGGCGAATCAGCGGCTCGGCGCTCCGCCCGTTCGCCGAGGCGCGCTGGACCTTCACCGGAGATTTCCAGGCCTTCCGCCTGGTCGGCGGCTTCAACGTCCCCGTCTCCGGCTTCGGCAGATGGTGACCGGCTGACCGGCCGCTCGACACGAAGGGCGCTCTCCGCGGAGGGCGCCCTTTCGCTGTCGTGGTCCGTTGCCGGGTCAGGGTTTCCGGTCGTATTCCTCCGGTTCTGCTGCCGGGACCTGGGCCAGCGCTGCATCGTACTTCGCCCGGCTTCCGCGGCGGGCACGCTCGCGCAGATAATCCTCTGTCATCAGCGCCGCCATCTTCTCCGCGACGGCCGTCGCGATGAACTGGTTGATCGAGATACCTTCCTGTGCGGCGAGCTCGCGCACCCGGCGGTGCAGCGACTCCGGCAGTCGCAAGCTGAGCGTGCTCATCGGTAGACTCCTATGCGCTTGAGGAACTCGCCCGGCGTGATCGCTTCGACCCCGAACCGTTCGCAGCCGGCGAAGTCCCGCTCGTTGTACGTGACGATGAAGCCGCAGCGTGCCTTCACTGCAAGTTCTAGAACCATGTCGTCCTTGGAATCCTTCAACACCGGCCGCCAGAGAAAGAAGATCTCGTGCTGCCGGGCCACGGTGCAGTGATAGTCCAGGACGTCTTTGATCACCTCGGGAGGAACGGTACTAACAATATTGGGTCGGAGCAGCACGTCCTCGTATTCCATTAGAAGAGGGATGGAGACGTTGATTCCGAACTGGCCGGTCCCGACCAGCCTCAGGACGTCGAATGCCGCGCCAAGCTGCGAACGGAGCCCGGCGACAAGAACGTTCGTATCGAGCACCACCTCAGGCGCAGCCATTGTGATATCATACGTGATACCGCCACGTGACTCAAGGCTTGGCAGATCGGGATAATATCTCAGGTCGCAATGTGCGGCGTCGGATGGGCCATCCCTCGATTCACCACTGGGGCCAAGCTCCGCGTCGCTTGTACGTGCGCGCCCTCGTCGCGAGATTGCGACTTGGCAGCCTTCCTCCGGCGACGCACCATCCAGCCGAGCGATGCCTTGACTCCCCTCCCGCTGATCCGCGACGGCGTCGTGCGCGCCGCCTGCCCGCACGACTGCCCCGACACCTGCGCGATGCTCGTCCACGTGAAGGACGGCCGCGCCGTGCGCGTGCAGGGCAACCCCGCGCACCCGGTCACGCAGGGCTTCCTCTGCACCAAGGTCAACCGCTACGTCGAGCGCACCTACCACGCCGACCGCGTCACCATCCCCCTGCGTCGCGTGGGCGCCAAGGGCGAGGGGCGCTTCGAGCCGGCCACGTGGGACGAGGCGCTGGCCGACATCGCGCGGCGGCTGAACGAGATCCGCGAGGGCCCGCACGGTCCGCAGTCCATCCTCCCCTACTCGTACGCGGGGACGATGGGGCTGGTGCAGGGGAGTTCGATGGACCGGCGCTTCTTCCACCGCATCGGCGCGTCGCTGCTGGCGCGCACCATCTGCTCCGCCGCGGGAAGCGAGGGGTGGAAGGCCACCTACGGCGACCGCATGGGCCCCTCGCCCGAGGAGGCCGAGCATGCGCGCCTGGTGCTGCTGTGGGGGACGAACACGCTGACCTCCAATCCCCACCTCTGGCCCGCGCTCCGCCGCGCCCGCGAGCGCGGCGCGCGGATCATCGCCATCGACCCCATCCGCACGCGCACCGCCGCGCAGTGCGACCGCTGGCTCGCCATCCGCCCCGGCACCGACGCCGCGCTGGCCCTGGCGATGATGCACGTCGCCTTCCGCGACGGCCACGCGGACCTGGAGTACCTGGCGGCGCACGCCGTCGGCTGGGAGGCGCTGCGCGACCGGGTGCTGGCCGAGTGGTCCCCCGCGCGCGCGGCGGAGACGGTCGGCCTGGCGGAGGCGGAGATCGAGACGCTGGCGGCCGAGTACGCGACGGTGCGGCCGGCGTTCATCCGCCTCAACTACGGCCTGCAGCGCCACGCGGGCGGGGGGATGGCGGTGCGCACCATCTCCCTCCTCCCCGCCGTCACCGGCGCGTGGCGCGACCTGGGCGGCGGGGCCACGCTCTCCGTCGGCGGCGCGTTCAAGGCGAACGTGGCCGCGCTGGAGAAGCCGGAGTGGGTGCCGCCCGGCACGCGCACCATCAACATGGTCCGGCTGGGCGACGCGCTCACGCTGCCGGACGCGGGCGTCGGCGGACCGCCGGTGAAGGCGCTGGTCGTCTACAACTCCAACCCCGGCGCCGTCGCGCCCGACCTGCGCACGGTGCGCGAGGGGCTCCGGCGCGAGGACCTGTTTACCGTCGTCCTCGAGCACTTCCGCACCGACACGGCCGACTACGCGGACTGGGTGCTCCCCGCGACCACGCAGCTCGAGCACTGGGACGTGCACACGTCGTACGGCCACCTGTACGTCACCCTCAACCGCCCGGCGATCGAGCCGGTCGGCGAGAGCCTGCCGAACTCCGAGATCTTCCGGCGCCTTGCCGCGCGGATGGGGCTGGACGATCCCGCGTTCCGCGACTCGGACCTCGACCTGGTCTGCCAGGCGCTCGATACCCCGCACCCGTGGATGCGCGGCATCACCTTCGAGCGGCTGCTGGAAGAGGGCTACGCACGGGTGAACGTTCCCCGCGACTGGCGTCCGTACGCCGATCCGCGTCCCAACACGCTCACTGGAAAAATTCAGATCTTCGCGCCGGAGCTCGAGCGGCTCGGTCTCGATCCCCTGCCGACGTACATCCCGCCGGCGGAGAGCGCGGATGCCGCGCCGGAGCGTGCCGCGGCGTTCCCGCTGACGCTCCTCTCCCCGCCCGAGCATTCGTTCATGAACTCCACCTTCGTGAACGTGCCGGCGCTCTCACGTGCGGCGGGAGACGCGAAGCTCCTGCTGCACCCCAACGAAGCGGCGGTCCGCGGCATCCGCGAGGGCGACCGCGTGCGCACCTTCAACGACCGCGGCGACTTCTTCGCCCGCGCGGTGGTGACGGAGGACGTGCGGCCGGGGATCGCCGTCAGTTACGGCGTGCGCTGGGCCAGCCGCTCCGAGTGCGGCCGCACGGTGAACGACACCACCGCGCAGCGCCTGACCGACGTCGGTGGCGGCGCCACCTTCTACGACAACGCGGTCGAGGTCGAAGCGGTCGCCGTCAACTGATCACGGCAGATCTCACGCGGAGACGCGGAGCCGTGGAGGAAGCTGATCTCCTCCGCGGCTCCGCGTCTCCGCGTGAAACATCTTTTTTGGGGA
>DASUYB010000116.1 GCA_036377595.1 Longimicrobium sp.
ACCCATCCGCAGCAGCTCGGCCGCGGCGGTGGGCACCATGCTCGCGTAGGTGACGGGCTCGGAGACATCCGCCAGCTCGAGGGCGTTCTCCACCAGCACGCCCGTCCCGCCCCAGCACAGCGTGCCGAAGATCTCCGCGACCGATACGTCGAAGCTGGTAGAGGTGGAGAAGAGGGCGCACGTGCGCTCCGCGTCCGTCACCGTCTCCCGCATCCAGTGCAGCAGGACGCTGGCGCTGGAGTGCCGGATCATCACCCCCTTGGGACGGCCGGTGGAGCCGGAGGTGAAGATGACGTGCGATAGGTTCTCCGGACCCACGCCGGTCTCGGGCACATCGTCGGACAGATGCACCAGCTCGTCCGCGATCGCGTCCAGGCGGCCGATGGCGGCCGCGGACTCAGGCAGACGTTCCGCCAGCGCTGAAGTCGTGAGGACGAGCGAGACCTGCGCGTCCTCGATCATGTAGGCCAGCCGCTCGGCCGGGTTCGCGACGTCGAAGGGGACGTAGGCGGCGCCGGCCTTGAGCACCGCTAGGAGCGAGACGATCAGCTCCGGCGTGCGCTCCAGCAGCACGGCGACGCGGACCTCCGGCCCGGCGCCCGCCGCGCGGAGGTAGTGCGCCAGCCGGTTCGCGCGGGCGTCCAGCTCGGCGTAGCTCACCCGCTCGGCGCCGTGCACCAGCGCCGTCCGCTCCGGCGTGGCTGCGGCCTGTCGCGCGAACAGCTCGTGGGTGAAGGCGTGCGGATGGGTGGAGGGAGTCGCGGCCCACTCGCTCACGAGCTGGGCGCGCTCCTCGGCGCCGAGCATCTCCAGCTCCGACACGCGACGATCTGGATCCGCAGCGGCGCACGCCAGCAGCGCGTGCAGGTGATCCAGCATCTGCCGCGCGGTGGACGCGTCCAGCAGGTCGGTGGCGTACTGCAGCGACAGATCCAGCGCCTCGCCCGTCTCCGCGGCGAAGAGCGAGAGGTCGAACTTGGCTG
The DNA here is from genome assembly GCA_036377595.1 of Longimicrobium sp. Taxonomy (NCBI): domain Bacteria; kingdom Pseudomonadati; phylum Gemmatimonadota; class Longimicrobiia; order Longimicrobiales; family Longimicrobiaceae; genus Longimicrobium; species Longimicrobium sp. The sequence goes on from DASUYB010000116.1 coordinate 984, forward strand.
CCGTGTCCTCGATCTCCAGCCACTCCACCTCGACGCCGTCCAGCTTTAGCTCCTCGCGTGGCGCGTTCTGCAGCGTGAGCATCACCTGGAACAGCGGCGCGTGGCCGAGGCTCCGCTCCGGCGCCACTTCCTGCACCAGCCGCTCGAACGGCAGCTCCTGGTGCGCGTACGCACCCAGCGTCACCTCACGCACCCGTCCCAGCAGCTCGCGGAACGACGGGTTGCCCGACAGGTCGGTGCGCAGCGCCAGCGTGTTGACGAAGAAGCCGACCAGCCCCTCCAGCTCGGCGCGCGTGCGCCCGGCGATGGGGCTGCCCACCACCACGTCCTCCTGCCCCGAGTACCGAGACAGCAGGAGCTGGAACGCGGCGAGCAGCACCATGAACGGCGTGGCGCCCTCCGTCCGCCCCAGCGCGCGCAGCTGTGCCGCGAGCTCCGCCGGCACTTCCAGCCGCTCCACCGCGCCGCGGTGGCTGGGCGCGTTCGGGCGCGGGCGGTCGGTGGGCAGGTCCAGCACGGCCGGCGCACCGGCCAGGCGCTGGCGCCACCAGGCCAGCTGCGCGTCCAGTCGGCCGCTGCGCAGGTGCTCGCCCTGCCATCCGGCGTAGTCGGCGTACTGCAGGCGCGGCTCGGTGAGCGGCGAGGGCAGGCCCTGCGTGAAGGCGGCGTACAGCGCGCCCAGCTCGCGCAGGATCACCCCCGTGCTCCACCCGTCGAACACCACGTGGTGGACCACGATCAGCAGCACGTGATCCTCATCCCCCAGCCGCAGCAGCCGCGCGCGGAACAGCGGGCCGGCGGCCAGGTCGAACGGCCAGTCCGCCTCCTCACGGGCGAACCGCGCAGCAGCCTTCTCCCGCTCGGCCGTGGGAAGGGCCGAGAGGTCCTTGATCTCCAGCACCCACTCGCCCGCCGGGTGGATCACCTGCACCGGCTCGCCGCCCTCGGACGAGAAGGTGGTGCGTAGCGATTCGTGCCGGCGCACCAGCTCCTCGAGGCTCTGCTCCAGCGCGTCCTCGTTCAGTGCACCGCGCAGACGCAGCGCGGCGGGGAGGTTGTACTCCGATCCCCCCGGCTGCAGGTGGTCCAGGAACCAGAGCCGCTCCTGCGCGAACGAGAGCGGCGCCTCGCCGTCGTGCAGCCGCGCCACAATCGGCTCCGACTGCTCCGGCTGCTCCGCCCCCCGCGCGGCGTCGATGCGCTCGGCGAGCCCGGCCAGCGTGGGCCGCTCGAACAGCGCGCGGACAGGGAGCTCGATGCGGAACACGTCGCGGAGCCGGCTCACCACGCGGGTGGCCAGCAGCGAGTGCCCGCCGAGCTCGAAGAAGTTCGATTCGCGGCCGACCCGCTCCACGCCCAGCATCTCGGCGTAGGTCGCGGCGAGCACCTCCTCCGTGGGCGTGCGCGGCGGCGTGAGCTCTTCCGCCGCGGCATGCCCCCACTCGGGCGCGGGCAGCGCGTTGCGGTCGATCTTGCCGCTGCCGGTGAGCGGCAGCCGCTCCAGCCAGACAAACGCGGCGGGCACCATGTACGCGGGAAGCCGCGACTCAAGGTACGAGCGCAGGTCGCTGGCGTCCGCATCGGACTGGCCGACCACGTATGCGACGAGCCGCACGTCCCCGCCGTGGGTGCGGGATACGACGACGGCCTCCGCCACCGCGGGGTGCGTCCCCAGCACCGTGCCGATCTCGCCCAGCTCGACGCGGAAGCCGCGCACCTTCACCTGGTGGTCGGTGCGGCCGAAGTACTCCAGCTCGCCGTCAGCACGCCACCGCACCCGGTCCTGCGTGCAGTACATCCGCGCGCCCGGGGTCGGGCTGAAGGGATCGGGGATGAAGCGCTCCGCCGTCAGCGCCGGACGCGCCGCGTATCCGCGCGCCAGACCGTCGCCCGCCAGGTACAGCTCACCCGCGACGCCGACCGGCACCGGGTTGAGATTCGCGTCCAGCACGTACGCGCGTGTCCCCGGCAGCGGCCGGCCGATCCGCACCTCCGCGGCGCCCTTCACGACCAGCGAGTAGGTCGAGTAGGTGGTGTCCTCGGTGGGGCCGTAGACGTTCCCCACCTTCTCCACCGTCCCGAGCCCGTACAGCCCCTGCGCCAGGTCGCTGGTCAGCGCCTCACCGGCCAGGTTGAGCGTGCGCAGGCTCGCGGGGATGGCACCCATCCGCAGCAGCTCGGCCGCGGCGGTGGGCACCATGCTCGCGTAGGTGACGGGCTCGGAGACATCCGCCAGCTCGAGGGCGTTCTCCACCAGCACGCCCGTCCCGCCCCAGCACAGC
>DASUYB010000117.1 GCA_036377595.1 Longimicrobium sp.
CCACGTAGGAGTGGCGGCGACTGACGCGCCCTCTGCGAGCATCGCCTTCCGGCCGGCGCCGTGGACCCCGACGACCTGATCTGAACGAGGCGGGAGTGAACCGACGAGCAAACGAGAGCGCGACGGCTGTGGTGCTCGGCCGCGTCGGGCTGCCGGAGCCGGTGCAGGCGCTTGCGGCGCGGCGGTGGGATGTCGTCGTGGTGGGCGCCGGACACAATGGCCTCGCGTGCGCCGCTTACCTGGCGCGCGCGGGGAAGCGCGTGCTGGTGCTCGAGGCCCGCGAGCGCGTCGGCGGTGCGTGCACGCTCGAGGAGCCCTGGCCCGGCGTGCGCGTGTCTCCTTGCGCCTACGTCGTCGGACTGCTGCATCCGCTCGTCATGCGCGAGCTGGACCTCCCCGGCCACGGTTTCCGCTGGATGCCCGCGGTGGGCGGGATGTTCGTGCCCTTCGAGGACGGCAGCAGCATCCAGCTCTGGAACGACGATGCGCGCTGCGAGGCGGAGATCCGCCGCTTGTCGCCGCGCGATCTCGGCGGCTGGCGCGCCATGCAGGCCGTGAAGCGCCGCCTGCGCGACACCCTCCGCCCCGAGGGGGCCGGCGATATCTGGATCGGCCCGTCGCCCACGCGGGACGAGATCGAGCACCGGCTCGGCGGCGACCCGGAGGCGTGCGCGCTCCTGTTCGAGTGGTCGATGGTGGAACTGGTGGAACGCTATCTCGGGGACGAACGGCTGCAGCTCGCCTACCTGGGGCAGGGGGTGATCGGCACCAACGCCAGCCCGCACGACCCGGGCACCGCCTCGGTGTGGTATCACCACGCGTCCGGGCGCATGGACGGACAGCCCGGCAGCTGGGGCTACGTCGAGGGCGGGATGGGCATGGTGTCCTTTCTCCTGTGCGACATCGCCACCGAGGCGGGGGCCGTGGTCGCGGCGGGAGTGCCCGTGGCGCGCATCGTCCCGGGGGAAGGGGTCGCGCTGGCGTCGGGCGAATGGATCGCGGCGGCGTGCGTGATCTCCAACGCCGACCCGCGAGCCACGCTCGAGCTCCTCGGCCCGGCGGCCGACCCGGACTGGGCCGAGCGGGTGCGGGCCATCCCCATGAAAGGCGTGACGGTCAAGGTGAACCTCACGCTGACCGAGCTGCCGAACTTCACCGCGCGCCCAGGCACCCGTGCGCCGCACCACACCGGCCAGATCAACACCCCGCTCGCCAAGCAGGAGTGGCGCGACTTCCACCGCATGGCCAATCAGGGCCTCCTGCCGCCCCGCACCTGGAACGAGCTCTATCTGCAGACCGTCTTCGACCCGAGCGTCGCGCCCGCGGGCGTGCACACGCTGAGCATCTTCGCCCAGTACGTCCCCCATGACTTTCGCGACGGCGACTGGGGCACGCGGCGTGACGAGGTCGGCCGCACCGTCCTCGCCTCGCTCGCCCGCTTCTGCAGCAACATCCCCGGCGCGGTCACCGGAATGGAGGTCCTCGGTCCACCCGACATCGAGCGCCGAGTGGGCCTGACCGGCGGCCACATCTTCCAGGGCGAGATCCTGCCCGACCAGATGTGGGACCGCCGTCTCCCGGCGCGCACTCCGATGCCGGGCGTCTTCCTCTGCGGCGCGGGGACGCATCCGGGGGGGAGCGTGATGGGGATCAATGGGAGGAACGCGGCGATGGAACTGCTGGCGGACGGACGGACGGACAGACGGACGGACAGACGGACGGACGGACCGTGACAGCACACCGCGCGGTGTGCCTTTTCCGCCCGTCCGTCCGTCTGTCCGTCTGTCCGTCCTATCCCCACCCCCTCAACGCTCGCACGAAGTCGTGCAGCACCAGGAATTTCTCGTACACCAGCACCCCCTTCCGCTTCTGGCCGAACTCGGCGAAGAGGTCGCGGAGGCGGCCGCGGCGGGTCACGTAGAAGCGGAAGACTTCGGCGAAGTCTTCCTGGGGGTGCTTGGCGGCATAGGCGGTGACGAAGTCGCGCGGGGCGATCGCGACGCGGCTGCGCTGGAAATAGACCCAGGTGTTGTCCATCCCGCGGTATGCCTTGTCCACTTCGCCGAACGCGCGGCGGAAGGGGCGGCTCCGGGCCCAGTCCCAGTGGTGGTACAGGAAGCTGTGTCCCAGCTCGTGGGTGATGAGCCCGACCAGCATGGTCCACGGGATCTCGTCCTGCCGCCGCTTGCCGATGACGTAGCGCTGCTCGATCTCGACGATCTTGGGGTAGCGCGGGTCCACGCCCGAGATCCCGGGGCGCAGCAGGACCCGATAGCCCCAGTCGCGGATCCGTGAGACGAGGAGCAGCCGGCGGACGCGCGTGAGCGCACGGGGAATGAGCTCGCGCCCGGTGGCGTCCTGGCCGCACCACGGGCAGACGTCCATCCGGTCGTCCACGCCGCGGTGGCAGTGGGGGCACTCGCCCTCGAACAGGTCGTCCTCGTTCCAGACCTGCGGCCGCCCGCACCAGGGACAGAACCGCATCGGGTACTGCACCCCGCCGCCGCACCCCCAGTCGCACCGCGCATCCATCCGGAAGCCTTTGGGCGCCTTGAGCGGCCGCTCGCTCGAGTAGCCCGGCTCGGCGATGTCGGCGTCGCACCAGGGGCAGAAGGAGAACTTGTCCGACACCTTCCAGCCGCAGCGGTAGCACTCGGCACCGGTCACGTCGCCCTCGTCGGGCCAGCGCTGGGGACGGCCGCAGTTGGCGCAGTAGGACCAGTATTTCCCGAGCTCGTGTCCGCAGACGCACCGGTATCCGGCGCGCGGCCCGCGCCCGTGGCGCCTAGGCGTGCTCATAGCGCCGCATCGCCTCGTCCACCAGCCGCTGGATGAAGTGGTAGTAGTCGAGGCCGGCCTTCTCCGCGGCGTTGGCCATGTCGTGTCCGTAGCTGATGAACGGGTTGGCGTTGGCCTCGAGCACCCAGAGCTCGCCGTCGGGCGCGAGGCGGACGTCGAGCCGGGCGTAGTCGCGCAGCCAGAGCGCGCGGAAGGCGGTCCGGCAGATGGCTTCGATCCGCGCCCGCGTCGCGCGGGCGATGGGGCGCGCGAACACGTTCCTGATCCCCTTACGGGCGCGGTAGTCCTCGTCCCACTTGGCGAACCGGGTGGCGATCCGCTCCTCGGCCCGGGTGCGGCGCTTGTCGAATACCATTTCGGTAATCGGCAGCACCTCGAGCGCCTCGCCGTTCCCCACCAGGCTCACGTACAGC
>DASUYB010000118.1 GCA_036377595.1 Longimicrobium sp.
TATCAAATTGTTGCGTTTCGGGCAACCCGTCTTCCCTGCCCGGACCCAGCATCGCGCCCTCTCCGGCTCGCTTAGGCTCGCCGGAGAGGGCGCGATGCCGCGGCGCCATCCTCTCCGGTTTTCTGAACCATCTCTGGATGAGATAGGAGGCGTCCTACCGCCAGTCCATCAGCATCCGGCGGATCTCGTCGCGGTGGGTGGATTCGTCGACGATCAGGTTCTCGAGCTGCACGCGGATGGAGATCTCGCCGCAGGCGTCGGCCTGCTCGATCCGCTTCGTGTAGCGCTCGATGGTGTCCACCTCGGCCTGCAGCGCGTTCTCGAGCATCTCGCGCGCGTCGCGGGGGATCGGCACCGGGGCCACGGTCACCGCCGGGGTGCCGCCCAGCGCCACCACCTTGTCGGCCAGGAACGCCGCGTGCCCCAGCTCGTCGGGGATCTCCTTCTCGAAGAACGCGCGCAGCTCCTGCCGCCACGGCCCGCTCACCAGCGCGGCGTACGTGCGGTACATCACCACCGCCTGGTACTCGGCCGAAAGATCCTCGTTCAGCCCATCGATCAGCTCGCTCACGTCGCCCATCTCCCCACCCCTCTCCTTCATCTGACGAAAGTCACTGCGAGGCTGCGGCCCGGAGGCCCCCCACCCCGCGCTTCGCGCGACCCTCCCCCCAGAACCGACTGGGGAGGGTGATTTCACGTCTGCATCGGCGCGACCTCCTGCTGTCCCCTGTCGCCTCTCCCCTGATCACACGCCGGAGAGATCGATCTCCCGGCCCTCGGCGGCGGACTGGAAGGCGGCCTCCATGATGCGCATCAGCTGCACGTGCTCGGTGGGCGCGTCCAGCTTCTGCTCGCCGCGCAGCACGGCCACGAAGTGCTGCAGCTCGTTGCGGTAGCTGGCGGTGAAGATGTTCTCGGTGCCCGGCGCCATCGACGGCGAGACGTTCACCAGCCCGCGGTCCATCTGCCGGAACACCTGCAGCGGCGAGAGCGAGCCGGAGCCGGCCGTGCCCAGCAGGTGCATGAACTGCCGGTCGCGCCGCGCGATCAGCGACCAGGTGACCTCCAGGTTCACCAGCCGGTCGCCTTCCAGACGCAACAGCAGGGCCGCCGCGTCCTCCACCTCCACGCCGTCCGGCGTGTGCGTGTGGGCCGACACGCGCAGCGGCTTCGGGTAGCCGAAGGTCCACAGCGCCAGGTCGAGCATCTGCAGCCCCAGGTCCATGAACGCGCCGCCGCCCGCCCCGCGCGACTGGCGCCACGAGCGCAGCCGCCCGCTGGGCTTGGTGCGGCTGAGCCATCCCGTCTTCAGGTAGTAGACGTCGCCCAGTTCGCCGCTGACCACGAACGAGCGCAGCGCCCGCGCATCGGGGCGGAAGCGCTGGTTCATCCCCACCAGCAGCCGCTCCTCCGCGCCACTCGTGGCCAGGATGCGCGACACGCCCTCGGCGGTGAGCGCCAGCGGCTTCTCGCACAGCACGTACTTCCCGGCCGCCAGCGCGTCGCGGACGTTCTCCTCGTGGCGATGGCTGGGGGTGCACACCACCACCGCCTGGATCGACGGGTCGTCCCAGATCGCCTGCGCCTCGACCGCGCGCGAGCCGTAGCGGTCAGCGATGGTGCGCGCGGTGTGGGCGTCGCGGTCGCTGACGGCGGCGATCTCCACCCCGCGCATGCGGCTGAGGATGGGCAGGTGCACCACCTGCGCGATGGCGCCGGCACCCAGCACGGCGATGCGGGTCGGAGGGCGGTGGACGGTCACGGTTCCTCGGTGGGAGAAGTGCGAGAGTGCGAGAGTGCGAGAGTGCGAGAGTGCGAGAGTGCGAAGGTGCGAAAGTGGCTGGTGACGGGCGATGCAGCGGTGCGAACCGCGGCCGCGTGTGGCCCTCTCCCTGGCGCTTCGCGCCGGTCCCTCCCCCAAACCGACTGGGGGAGGGACGGGGGCTCGCTTCGCTCGCGGCTACTCAGCGCATACCGCAGTCACGAGCCGAGACCAAGCGCTGCCCCTGAGAGCCGAAGCCCATCCCCGCGCTGAGGTCTCCCCCTCCCCCAGGCTGTTTTGGGGGAGGGGGCCGGGGGGAGAGGGCCTCCGCGCCGGGCGGGCAGGATCCAGCCTCCCCGCGCTCAGTACATCCGCGTCAGCCGCGCGCCGGGATAGTACGTCTCCAGGATGGTGCGATAGTCCTGGCCGGCGCGCGCGCGGCCCATGGCGCCGACCTGGCACATCCCGATGCCGTGGCCCCAACCCCCGCCCTCGGCCACGATCTGCGTCTGCCCGCCGGAGCGCTCCAGCCGCACGTCGAACTTGCTGCTGTTCAGGATCCCGCCACGTGTCGGCGTGAGGATCCACCGCACCCGGTCGCGGCCCACGGTGAACGAGCCGGCGTCGGTGTCGATGCGCATCGCCCGCACGCGGCCGCTCTGCGTGCGCGACAGCACGTCCATGTCCTCGATCGCGTGGATGCGTCGGCCGCGCAGCGAATCGGCCAGCGTGCGGTTCAGGATGGAGACCAGCTGGCTCTCCGACCAGCGCTCCGTCCAGCGGAAGCGGCTGCTGGAGCGGTCGTACGCCTCGCCCGTCCTCGGATCGACGTCCTCGACGGACACGAGATAGGGGACGGGCGAGACGTTCCACACCTCGTTGATGGCCGCCGTCCGCCCCGCGCAGGTGGAGTGGTAGTACGCGGTGATCGGCTCGCCGCCGTACGTCAGCACCTCGCCCGCGGTCTCGCGTACGGCGCGGGAAACGAGCGCGCGCTCGGCGCGGACGCCGCCGTACACCTGGTCCTGCGTGTTGGGATAGACGTCGAAGCCGAGCGAGCTGCGCCGCCCCATGTACTTCATCGCGTACGTCCGCGCGGCCACGGCCTGCGCCTTCACCGCCTCGAACGCGCTCTCGTCCACCTCGCCGATCTCCGCCGGCACCACGCCGAGGAGATAGCTCTCCACGTCCACCCGGTTGACGAAGGTCAGCCCGCGCCGCCCCGCCTCCTGCACCAGGATGGCGCCGCGGTACGGCTCGCCGCGCACTTCCACCACGCCGCCGTCCGCCGCGCGCACCACCACGGGGGAGCGCAGGCCGCGGCGCGTCCGCCCGTCGGGATCGCCGCCGGGGCCGAGCACCGTCATCGCGATCCCGTCGCCGTCCGTCCCGAACGCCAGGCTGCGGCCGGGCGCCAGCTCGTCGATGTTCTCGCCGCTCTCCGTCTCCACCGTCAGCCCGGAGGGAGACGAGACGGTGCCGGCGGGGACGTCGACCACCAGCCCGACGCGGACCGGCGGCGCCGCGGAGGCGGGTGCCGGCGCGGGCTCGTCCACCGGCGGCGGCGCCGGCGCGGGCGGAGGCGGCGGCGCGGGGCGCGGGCTCGGCGGCACGGGGACGGGGCCGTAGCGGATCTCCTGCGTGCGGCAGCCGGCCATCGCGGCCAGCGCCAGCACCGCGGCCGCCTCAGCCCAGCGCCGCACGCAGCGCCTCCCGCGCGCGGCCGACGGTCTCGTCCACGTCGGCGTCGGTGTGGGCGGTGGAGGTGAACCCCGCCTCGAACTGGCTGGGCGCCAGGAACACGCCCCGGTCCAGCATCCCGTGGAAGAAGCGGTTGAAGAGCGGCACGTCGCTCCGCTTCGCGTCGTCGAAGCTCCGCACCGGCCCAGCGGCGAAGAACAATCCCCACATCGAGCCGAGGTTCCCTCCGCTCGCGGCGACGCCCATCTCTCCCGCCGCCTCCAGCAGCCCCGCCACCAGCCGTGCCGTCCGCATCTCCAGCTCGGGATAGGGATCCTCGTCGCGGAGGATGCGGAGCTGCGCCAGGCCGGCGGCCATCGCCAGCGGGTTGCCGGAGAGGGTGCCCGCCTGGTAGACGGGGCCGACGGGCGCGACGTGATCCATGATCTCCGTCCGCCCGCCGTACGCGCCGACGGGCAGGCCGCCGCCGATCACCTTCCCCAGCGTGGTGAGATCGGAGCGGACGCCGAAGCGCTCCTGCGCGCCGCCGCGGGCCACGCGGAACCCCGTCATCACCTCGTCGAAGACCAGGAGCGCGCCGTCCTCCTCCGTGATCCGCCGCAGCGCGGGGAGAAAGCCGTCCACGGGGGGGATGAAGCCCGCGTTCCCCACCACCGGCTCCAGGATCACGGCCGCGATGCGCCCCGGGTGCGCGCGGAAGACCGCCTCCACCGCGTCGAGGTCGTTGAACGGCGCGGTGAGCGTGAGCTTCGACAGCTCCGCGGGAACGCCGGGCGAGTTGGGGAGGCCGAGCGTGGCCACGCCGGAGCCCGCCTTCACCAGGAAGGAGTCGCCGTGGCCGTGGTAGCAGCCGTCGAACTTGAGAATGAAGTCGCGCCCGGTATAGCCGCGCGCCAGGCGGACGGCGCTCATCGTGGCTTCCGTGCCGCTGCTGACGAAGCGCACGCGCTCCATCGACGGCACCAGCTCGCGCACCACCTCGGCGAGCTCCACCTCGGCCTCGGTCGGCGCGCCGTAGCTGGTCCCCCGCTGCGCCGCGTCGCACACGGCGCGGACCACGGCCGGATGCGCGTGGCCCAGGATCATCGGGCCCCAGCTCAGCACGTAATCGATGTACTCGTTTCCATCCGCGTCCCAGATGCGCGCTCCTTCCGCGCGCGAGACGAAGAACGGCTCGCCGCCCACCGAGCGAAACGCGCGCACCGGCGAGTTCACCCCGCCGGGCGTCACCTCGACCGCGCGGCGGAAGAGCGCGGAAGACTTCGGGCGATCCGTCATTGCGAGCGGAAGTTGCCGAAGCTCAGCTCCAGCCCGAAGTCCTGCTTCTTCAGGTGGGCGATCACCGCCTGCAGCTCGTCGATCGACGGCGAGGTGACGCGCACCTGCTCGTCCTGGATCTGCGCGTTCACCTTCTTGAACCCGCCGTCCTTGATCGAGCGGACGATCTCCTTCGCCTTCTCGGTGCTGATGCTCTGCACCAGGGTGACGGTCTGCCGCGCCTTACCGCCGAACGCCTGCTCCACCTCGCCGTAGTCCAGGTTGCGGATGGGCACGCCGCGCTTGATGAGCTTGCTCTGGATGACGTCGACCAGCGCCTTGAGCTTGTAGTCGTCGTCGGCCAGCAGCTTGAGCGTGCCCGCCTTCTTGTCGAAGTCGATCTCCGCCGTGGCGCCCTTGAAGTCGTAGCGCTGCAGCACTTCCTTGCGCGCCTGGTTCACGGCGTTGTCCACCTCCTGCAGGTCCACGCTGGAGGTGATGTCGAACGTCGAGTTCTTGGCCATGTCTCTTCGCCAGTTGTCGTAGGGAAATCGAGGGGGAATGTAGGCCCGGGGGACGGGCGGCGGCAACGGGCCTCCCCTACTCAGCCGGCGCGCGGCGCTGCGGACAGATACGAATCAATTGCGCCAATCATACTGCTGCTACCGGACGCGCCAGAATCTGCTGCAAGGATTGGGACCAGTTCTCCCCCAACACGTTTCCTTGTATGGCCTTGCCGACCGTGTTAGCATGGCGAAGTGGCGCCTTACAATTTACGACACTAAACACAGACGCTGGCGCCCTCACCCCCACTTGGAGGCCGTATGAAAGCCACCGCACTCCTCCTGCTCGCCGCCCTCGCCGTCCCCGCGAGCGCCTGTGACCGCGCGCCCACCGCGGCACGGGGCGGTACGCCCGACGTCACCCTCCGCAAGACGGGCACGGCCAACGCCAGCGTGGTGGCCGCGGTGAGGCTGTCGTCCGGCTACACCCTGGGCGTGGTGGCATCGAACAACGGCAGCAGCGTGACCACGGGCACGGCGGTGGCCTACTCCGCCACCGGCGACGTGGCGTTCTCGGTCGACATCAACTGCATCTTCAAGTCGGGCGGGCTCGCCAGGCTTTCGGGGACCGTGAACGAGAGCAGCGACGCCACGATCGAGGGGATGGACGCGTATTTCGAGGTGCAGGACGGCTCGCCCGACCTGGCCAACACCATCATCCTGGCCGCGGCGACGACGGGGCCCACCTGCACGCAGGGCGCTCCGGACTACGACCTGACAAACATCTCCTCCGGCACGGTGATCGTGAACTGATCCCCATATCCGGGGGAGGTGTTTGTGCATCTCACCGGATTGCGTGCTGACGCAGCGATAGATCCTTCGGCCTGCAAACGATCGCGCAGACGCTGATTACAGTCTGGCCGGCCTCAGGATGACGTCAGCCTGGGATCCGCATGGATGTGCCACCCGAATTCCCGGATCGGCACCCGGCATCTCGCCACGCCGGATATGGAAAGGGCGCGGAAGCCGATGCTCCCGCGCCCTCTCGATGATCTGTAAGTCAGCCGCCTCAGGCCGCCTTCGCCCCCGGCTTCCACCGCCCGAAGGGAAGGCTGGGGGCCGCCTGGAACTCCGGCGGGCCCCACACGAAATCCAGGTGCGGCTGCATCGGGGCGACCCGCCCGCCCTGCACCACGATCCCCACCACCTCACCCTCATCGGCGGGCAGGTCGCCGCCGCTGAATTCGTCGTTCGCCATCGTCACGCCCCGGCAAAGGGTCTCCGGCCGCGCGCGCACCGCATGTAAACGCGCACGCCGCGGCCGGGGGGCACGAGCCATGCCCGGTCGCGGCACCCATGGAAGTCTACGCCGACCAACGACTTCCGGATTGCGGCAAGCTACCGCCCCCCGTCATCCGTGTCAAAGATGGGGCAGAATTCGTGTCTAACCGACACAGGCGATGGGCTCGTCCGTGGCCGCGGCGGCCGCGGGCGGGCGAACGGCCACGACCTGCGGCGCGATCTCGCGGAAGGGGATCACCCGGGCCTCGCGCGGCTGCTCCTGGTCCATGGCGCGCTGGGCGCACCAGGCGCGGTAGCCGGGAAGCTTCAGCAGCTTGAACAGGTACCGGTTCATGGCGTCGCAGAGCAGCACCTCGGTCAGCTGGTACTGCCCTCCGCGCGAAAGCCGCAGCTCGCCCACCACCTCGTCGGCAATGGCAAGGAGGCGCGAGCGGGGAATGGCGTCCTTGAACTCTTCCACCTGCTCCTCCACCCACTCCAGGTAGGCCCGGCGCAGAGAGCGTGGAGATTCGTGGTTCATGGGCGTGCCTCCGCCGTGCGGCATGCGCGGGTTTGCCGGTGCAATGTTGGGCTGGGGTGAATGGATGGGAATTGCGTGCGGCTCGGCACAACGTAACCTCAGCTCCGCGCCGCATCAAGGGTTGCGTTGTCGTAGTCCTCTCTGCAGCGCGTGCAGAAAACTTTGGCTTTGCGGTCGGTGTCGGCAATGTGGAGCGACGGGTACATGACGCAGATCGGGTCGGCGCAATGCGCAAGCCCCGCCGCGTGGGCCAGCTCGTGCACCGCCGCCTTCGTGGCGCGATCGAGCAAAGTCTCGCTGCCGCAACGGCTTCCGCCGTCAAGTCCGCCCAATCCCACGGCGGCGCATCCCCCGCCCACCGCCGCCTCGCCGAACACGCGCCCCACCCCCGGCGCCGCCAGCTCCGCGTCCGTCACCGCCAGCCGCCACCGCGGCGCGTCGTCCGCAGCCGCGACGTCCAGCAGCGCGTCGACCAGCGCGTCCGAGCGCACCCGTCCCTCGCCGTCGCGCCACGCCGCGGGGATCGGGAGCGGCGCGGCAAGGCGGTGCGCGGTGCCGAGCAGCGCGTCGATCTCGCGCCCCAGCGCGGCGGCGAAGTCCATGCGAACGCCGCCGGCGGGAACGATCTCCAGCCGGCGGCGCGGAGGGGCGGTGCCGGGATCGGCGCTCAGGCGGCGGGCTCCACGGTCGGCTCTTCGGCGGGGCGCCGGAAAACGCCCTGCGTGGCGATGATGCTGCGCGCCACGTCGATCATGCTGCGGCTGCGCTGCTGGCTCTCGCGCTGGATCAGGCGGTAGGCCGCGCCTTCGTTGATCCCCCGCACCTCCATCAGGATCCCCTTGGCGCGCTCGATGGTCTTCCGCTCGTCCATCTTCCGCGCCAGCTCGCTCACGCGGCCCGAGAGCGCGCTCCACTCGCGGAAGCGCGCCTCGGCCAGACGGATGGCGGGGATGATCCGGTCCACCGCGGCCGGCTTGGTCAGGTAGTTGAACACGGGGAGCTCGGCGGCGCGGTCCACGAACTCCGCGTCGCTGTGCGCCGTGAGCACGATCACGGGGATGGGGCGGTGGCGGGTGATCTGGTCGATGGCGTCGAACCCCGACAGGCGCGGCATGTCGATGTCGAGGATGGCCAGATCCGGATGCTCGCAGGCGGCCAGCCGCACCGCCTCCGCGCCATCGGGCGCGGGGCCGACTACGTGGTGCCCGATGATCTCGAGCAGGTCCTTCAGCGCCTGGGCGCTGGCGGGCTCGTCGTCGGCAACCAGGATCCGCATCGCTTCCCTCCGTCCTGAACAGCTCCCGCGGCCGCCACCCGAGCGGCGCCGAGGGGGAAGGGCATAACGCGTACCGGAGCAGTTGCATCTCCACCGCGCTTTTTTCTAAATCTTTGCCCTCGTTCAGCTTCTGCATGGAGAGGGGAACGGAGGGGATTCGGGCGTGGCCCTCCGCAGGGAAACACCCGGCCTGCTCGACCGGCCTGTCCGCGCCCGCAGCGGCCCCCTCCCCCAACCCCTCCACGCTTCGCAGGGGCGGGGGAGAACCGCGCGCGAAACCGGGATCTCGCGCGTCCGATCTCGCATCCATCTCCCGCGGATGAAGATCAAGAGTTGATGAGCCGGAGCGGGAAAACCTCCGCAAGCGCCGGAACTTCAATTATATTCCCACGGTACGCACCGTGGCCCGGACCGGCGCGGGCGCTCTCGATCCCCATTCCCCCTGATTGAAGTGGCAGCAAAGCGACGCCCTGCTCGCGGCCGCAAGAGCCGCGGGCGCCCCGTTCCGCGCGGGCTGCAGAAGGCCGCGCTGATCGTCGCCGGCATCGGCGTGCTGGTGGGCGCGGCGGGGCTGGCCTGGATGTGGCCCCGCTGCTCCGGCGGCGACTGCCCGTCGGTGGCCGCGCTCCGCACCTACACCCCGCCGCAGGCCACGCAGGTGTTCGACGGGCGCGGCCGGCTGATCGCCAACCTGGCGCCCGAGCGGCGGACCGTGGTGCCGCTGCCGCGCATCCCCGCGCACGTGTCGGGCGCCTTCCTGGCGGTGGAGGACAAGCGCTTCTACCGCCACCACGGCGTGGACTGGCGCCGCGCGTTCGGCGCGCTGGCGCGAGACGCGCGCGCGCTGTCGTGGAAGGAGGGGTTCAGCACGCTGACCATGCAGCTGGCGCGCAACGTCTTCCCCGAGCAGCTCACGCGGGCCAAGACGCTGCGCCGCAAGCTCGCCGAGATCGTGCTGGCGAGGAAGATCGAGGCGGCGTTCAGCAAGGACGAGATCCTGGAGCTGTACCTCAACCAGATCTACCTGGGGAACGGGCTCTACGGCGTGGAGGCCGCGGCGCAGGGCTACTTCGGCAAGCCCGTCTCGCGGCTGACCAACGCCGAGGCGGCCGTCCTCGCCGCGCTGCCGAAGGCGCCCAGCTACTACGACCCGCGCCGCAACCCCGACGCTGCGAAGGCCCGGCGCGACCTGGTGCTGGACCAGATGGCCCACGCCGGGGTGATCGACGCCGCCGAGGCCGCCGAGGCCAAGGCGCAGCCGCTGAAGCTCGTGGCCCCGCGCGAGGCCAGCGGCGCGGCGCCGTACTTCGTGGCCGCGGTGCGGCGCGAGCTGCTGCAGCGCTTCGGGCCCGACGCGGAGTCGCGCGGCTTCAAGGTCTACACCACGCTCGACCCCGCGCTGCAGGCCACCGCCGAGCGCGAGCTGGTGCGCCAGCTGGCGGCGGTCGAGTCGGGGCGGATGGGGCGTTTCCGCCACGTCTCGTGCTCCGCCCGCCCGCCCGCGTATCCCGGCAACTGCCTGCAGGGCGTGTTCGTGGCGATGGACCCGGCGGACGGCGACGTCCTGGCGCTCGTCGGCGGCCGCGACTACGCGCTCAGCCAGTTCGACCGGGCGACGCAGGCCAGGCGGCAGGCCGGCTCGGCGTTCAAGCCGATCGTCTACGCCGCGGCCATCGCGCAGGGGATCCCCGTCACCACGCCGCTGCTGGGGCCCAACGCGGCGGGAACGCTGGGCGACTACCGCCCCGCCGACCACGTCTCCGACTCGCTCGACGTCGATCTCCGCGACGCGCTCCGCCTGTCGTCCAACCGGGCGACGGTGGTGCTGGGCAACATGATCGGCATCACGCGCGTGGCCGCAGAGGCGCGCGACCTGGGAATCCGCACGCCGATCCCGCCGTACCCGTCCACCTTCCTGGGCGCGGCCGAGGTGGTGCCGCTGGAGCTGGTCGCGGCCTACTCGGTGTTCGCCACCGGAGGCGCGCTCTCCACGCCGCGGCTGATCCGCCGGGTGGTGGATACGGACGGCACCGTCGTCTACCAGGCCTCGACGTCACGGAGATTCGCGCTCTCGCCCGCCGTCTCCTATCTCACCACGTCCATGATGCGCGACGTGGTGGACCGCGGCACGGGAACGGGCGTCCGCGCCGCGCTCCCCGCCACCATCCCCGCCGCGGGGAAGACGGGGACCACGGACGAGGGCGCCGACGTCTGGTTCATCGGGGTGACGCCGGACATCGTCGCGGGCGTGTGGATGGGCTTCGACCGGCCGCAGGCGATCCTGGCGGACGCATCCGGCGGCGGGCTGGCGGCGCCGGTGTGGGGGAGGGTGATGGCGGACTACTACCGCCGCCATCCCGCGCCCGTGGCCTGGGTGCCGCCGCCGGATCTGCAGGCGCGCGAGATCGACCGCCGCACAGGCCGCCTCGCATCGCCCAGCTGCCCGCGCGAGGACGTGGTGACGGAGTACTTCCTCTCCGGCACCGAGCCGACGGACACCTGCCCGCTGCACCTGGACGGCGTCGGCGGAGAGTCGTGGCTGGGCTCGGCCGTGCACGCCGTCGGCGACCTGCTGGGCGGCGGCAGCGGCGACGACGGCCAGCAGGAACCGGACGCATCGCCGCCGCGGACGAAGCCGATCGCCAAGCCGGTCCCCGTCCCCGGGCACCGCTGAACGCACGAAGGGCCGCGACAATCGCCGTCGCGGCCCTTCTTCCATCCATTCGAAAGAAACGAAACAACAGGTCTCACGCAGAGTTAGCAGAGTCAGCAGAAAAACTGCGGTTTAACTGCTTACCCTGCTGACTCTGCGTGAGATTCAATCTTTTCAGACTCCGTGTCACGACGCCCCGGCCTCGCCCAACCCGATGGAGCTCTCGGCCGTCTCCAGCACGGGCGGCTCGGCCTCGGCCACGCCGTGGTGCGCCATCCACCGCTCCGCCTCGAGCGCGGCCATGCACCCCGTTCCCGCGGCGGTGATGGCCTGGCGGTAGTAGTCGTCCATCACGTCGCCCGCGGCGAACACGCCGGGAACCGACGTCTCCGTGCGCCAGGCATGGCAGAGCCTGACGTAGCCGTGCGGGCTCAGCTCCACCTGCCCGTCGAGGAACGCGGTGTTGGGCGTGTGGCCGATGGCCACGAACATCCCGCCGCAGGGGAAGTCTTCCTCCTCGCCCGTGACCGTGCTGCGCAGCCGCACGCCGGTGATCACGTCGTCGCCCAGCACGTCGGTCACCTGCGTGTTCCAGCGCACGGTGATCTTGGGATTCGCCAGCACCCGGTCCTGCATCACCTGCGAGGCGCGGAACGAGTCGCGCCGGTGCACGAGCACCACCTCGCTGGCGTACTTGGTGAGGTAGGTGGCCTCCTCCATCGCCGAGTCGCCACCGCCGACGACCACCAGCCGCTGGTTGCGGAACGCGGGGAGGGCGCCGTCGCACACCGCGCAGGCGCTCACGCCGCCGCCGCTCTGCGCCAGCCGCTCCTCGTTGGGCAGCCCCAGCCAGTTGGCGCGCGCGCCGGTGGCCACGATCACCGCCTGCGCGCGCAGCTCGGGCGACCAGCTGGGGCGCAGCACGAACGGCCGCTGCGAGAAGTCGACCGAGGCCACGTTCTCCATCATCGTGCGCGCACCGAAGCGGACGGCCTGCTTCTTCATCCGGTCCATCAGCTCCTGCCCGTCCACGCCCTCGGGAAAGCCCGGGAAGTTCTCGATGTCGGTGGTGTACATCAGCTGCCCGCCGGGGATCATCTCGCGCGAGGGCTCGCCCTCGATCACCAGCGGGTCGAGGTTGGCGCGCGCGGCGTAGACGGCCGCGGTCCAGGCGGCGGGCCCGGAGCCGATGATGACCAGCGTTTCGACCTTGCTGTCGTTGCCTGCGGAGCTCATTGCCGCTTCGTCTCCAGGAGCGGTGGGGCGGGGCTTGGAAAGCGGGAAATATAACGGTCCGCGCCGGAGCCCTGCCACCGGCGCGGATCGATCCGCACAACTGGTTGGATGGGATGAGGTTACGTGCGCGGGCCCTCTCCCCCCGGCCCCCTCCCCCAAAACCGACTGGGGGAGGGGGAGACCTCAGCGCGGGGGGAAGACTCGGCGTGGGAGAGCTGGATTCTGCCCGCCAGGTGACCTCCTCCCACTGTTTCCCGTCGAGATCGGAGAGATCGGAAATCAATCGTGGCCGAGACAGCTGGGTGTCTCGGCCACGCTTGATTCCGGCGTGAGAATCTGCCGGATGGCTTACAGGCTCTCTTCCATCACCGCGACGACCGGCTCCTGCTCGGGGTCGGAGAGGAGATCGACCGGGCGGGCGTCGTCGTCACGGAACTGGCGGGCGTAGAGGCGCGCGTACAGGCCGTTGTGGGCCAGCAACTCGGCGTGCGTCCCCTCCTCCACGATGTTGCCGCCATCCAGCACCAGCAGCCGGTCCGCGCGCCGCACGGTGGACAGCCGGTGGGCGATGATCAGCGTGGTGCGGCCGCGCAGCAGGTGGTTCAGCGCGTCCTCGATCAACGCCTCGCTCTCGGTGTCGAGGCTGCTCGTGGCCTCGTCCAGGATCAGCACCGTGGGGTCCTTCAGGATGGCGCGGGCGATGGAGATGCGCTGCCGCTGGCCGCCCGAGAGCTTGATCCCACGCTCGCCCACGCGCGTGTCGTACCCCTCGGGAAGGAGCTGGATGAACTCGTGCGCGTGCGCCACCCTGGCCGCCGCCACCACCTCCGCGTCGCTCGCGTCGGGGCGCCCGTAGCCGATGTTCTCGCGGATGCTGCCGCTGAACAGCAGCGTCTCCTGCGGCACCAGGCCCACGGCGCTGCGCAGCTCGGCCAGCCGCAGCTCGCGCACGTCCACCCCGTCGACCACCACCGCGCCCTCCTGCACGTCCCAGAAGCGCGGGATGAGCGCCGCCAGCGTGGTCTTCCCCGCCCCGCTGGGGCCCACCAGCGCCACCGTCTCGCCCGGCGCCACGTTGAACGACACGCCGCGCAGCACCCATTCGGGAATGGCGGGCTCGTCGCTCGATCCGCCGTCGAGGGGCGCGGCGCCCAGCATCCGCAGCCACGCCATGGCCACCTCGCCCCCGCCCTGGTTCAGCATCGGCAGCTCGGTGGGCTTCTCGTAGCGGAACCAGACGTCGCGGAACTCCACCCCGCCGCGGAAGGGCGCCGGCAGCGGCCTGGGGTGGTCGGGGTCGCGGAGGTTGGGGCGCGCGCCCAGGATCTCGAACACGCGCGCGGCGGCGCCCGTGGCCTCGATGTACATCCCCCAGAGCTGGCCGATCCCGCCCACCGCGCCCGCCGCCGAGCCGGCGTAGAGGAGGAAGGCGACCAGCACCCCCGGCGTGAGCGTTCCCGCCAGCACCATCCGCCCGCCCAGCCAGAGGACGAGCACCGAGGCGCTGAACACCGCGAAGGAGTTCACGCTGTTGAACAGCCCGCGCGTGACCGCGCGCCGCATGGCCACCGTCACCGCGTTGTCCATCCTCAGGCCGTAGCGGCCGCGCTCGAAGTCCTCGCGCGCGAAGCTCTGCACCACGCGGATCTGGCTGAACGCCTCCTCGGCCACGGCCGTGGCCTCGGCCACCTGGTCCATCACCCCCAGCGAGCTCTTCTTCAGCCGCTCGCCCAGCCACAGCCCGCTTCCCACCACCATGGGAACCACCGCCAGGGTGATGAGGGTGAGGAAGGGCTGCATGGCGAAGAGGATCACGATGGTGCCCAGCAGCGTCAGCAGCGACTGCACCATGGAGGTGACGGCCATGCTGAGCACGCCCTGCAGCATCTGCACGTCGGCGCCCAGGCGGCTGGTGAGCTCGCCCGTGCGGCGGTCGGCGAAGAAGGCGGGGGGAAGGGTCAGCAGGTGCCCGAACAGGTCCTTGCGCAGAGAGGCGATCACCCGCTCGCCGGTGACGCTCAGGAGGTAGCTCTGCAGGTAGTTGGCAACCGCCTGCAGCACCAGCAGCCCCACCATGACCAGCGCGATGGTGTTCAGCGTGCCGGGGTTGGCGCGCAGCGTGGCGCCGTCGAAGATCCTGCCCACCACGTACGGGAAGGCCAGCCCCAGGGCGGTGCTCGCCAGCAGCATCACCGTGGCGACCGAGAGCGCGCGAACGTGCGGACGGAGGCGCGGAAGGAGCTTCCGCATCTCGCCGCCCTTGAGGTTGTCCCAGAAGGAAGGCTTGTGCGGCGCCGATGGTAACGCGGCCGGCGGAGAAAGGGCCATTGCGAAAAAGGCTCGGGAGTTGCGTGTGCGCACTGTGACGGCTGATTATTGCCGACACGAAAGATAACCCTGCGGGCCCCGGCCACCAACCCGAGAGAGCGGTGGAGAAGCGTGGCGAATCCACCGATTTTGCTGCTGGTGGCGCTTTACAAGCGCAATGCTGCTGATAAAGGCTCGTTCGGACGGGTGGGTGAGGTCGTTAACGACGGGGAGTGTTGACGGTTCGTCCATTTGCGTTCAACTTCGTCGGCGTCCGACGCTGGTTCACACCGCGTGTTGAAAGGGAATCCATGGCACCAGGAGAACGGTCTGTGCGGCAGGAGCGCGAAGAAGCGGATGCCGCCACGCTGCAGGAGTTCAAGCCGGTCCGCGAGGCGCTCTCGCGGAGCGTGGAAACCAACGGCCTGCGCTACACGGCCCGCGAGCTGGGGATGAGCCCCACCGGGCTGCGCGGGCTGATCGACGGGACCGCGCCGTACGGGAAGACCGTGCGCAAGGCGCGGGCGTGGTTCGCCGGCTTCCTGCAGCGCGAGGGCCAGCTGGACGAAGCCGAGAACCTGGCGCTGCAGGTGCTGACCAGCGCGCTCCCCACCGAGCGCCGCGAAGACGTGGCGAAGGAGATCCGCGACCTGGTCAACCGCGCGCGCCGCGGCTGATCTCCGTCGCTGGACCAGCAGGCTCCCCGCGGCCGACGGCGCACTTCGAGCGCCGGCCGCGGCGGTGTCTTGGAGATGTGCGAGCACGCGGACGGCGGGCCCGGAGCAGCTTCCGGCGCCCGCCGTCCGCGCGTGCGTTCGACTGACCGAGGAAAAAGAAAGCCTCACGCAGAGGGCGCAGAGGTCGCAGAGGACTTTCGCCCGATCCTCTGCGACCTCTGCGCCTCTGCATGACACCTATTCTCGTCCGCGAGGCTACGGGATCAGTCCGCCGTGTCGCGCAGGGGGATCTCGGCGCGGACGCGGGTGCCGGCGCCGGGGGTGCTGTCGACGTCGACGCGGCCGCCGATGTAGCCGGCGCGCTCCTTCATCCCGAACAACCCCAGTCCCCCGCCCTCGCTGGAGATCACGTTCTGCGGGTCGAATCCGCGGCCGTCGTCTTCCACCGTCACCACCAGCCGCTCGCCGTCGCGGGCGATGGTGACGCGGACGCGGGTGGCGCGCGCGTGGCGGACGACGTTGGAGAGCGCCTCCTGCACGATGCGGTAGGTGGCCAGCTCCGCCACGGGCGGCAGGTCCGCGGCGACGTCGCCGGCGCGCACCTCCACGGCCAGGCCGCTGATCTCCTCGAGCGAGCGGGCGTGGCCCTCGATGGCGGGAACCAGCCCCAGCTCGTCGAGCGCGGGCGGGCGCAGGCCCCGGGCGAAGCGGCGGATCCCCTCCAGCGCGCGCGACACGTCCTCGCGCATCCCGTCCAGCAGCGGCTCCATCTGCGCGGGGTCGCGGCTGTTGCGCACCACGCGGATGCGGATCAGGAGCGCGGCCAGCATCTGCGCCGTCTCGTCGTGCAGCTCGCGGGCGATGCGCTTGCGCTCCTCCTCGGCGGCGGAGAGCGCGCGTGCGGCCACCTCGCGCAGGCGGGCGCGGTAGGCGGCCGCGGTGTCGAGCATGGCGTTGAAGGTGCGTCGCAGCCGCTCCAGCTCGCGGTCGGCCACGGGTGAGACGGGCGCGCGCCGGTCCAGCTCGCCGCGCTGGACGCGGGCGGCGGTGCGCTCCAGGTCGTCGAGCGGGCGCAGCGCCACGCGCAGGATCACCGCGTTCACCGCCAGCGTGATGGCGATGCCGATCAGCGCCAGCAGCCCCACCACGCCGATCAGCGAGCGCCCGGGCTCGTCGCGCACGAAACGCGCGGTCACCAGCGTGCCGAACAGGGTGCCCACCAGCACCAGCACCGCGTTGGCGATGAGGATCTTGTAGAACAGCGGCACCCGCAGCAGCACGCGCACGAACCGCGGGATGCGCGACGGCGCTCCGTCGTCGGCGGGCTCGTCGGTGCGGTCGGAGTCGGCGGCCATGCTGCGGAGGTGCGGCGTGGATGCGGAGGGGACGGCGGAAGATAGGACCCGAGCTCGCACCGAGACAGGGCGCCGGCACCGGTCCGGGCGGTCGAAACCGCGGCAACGACGGCCCGAAGTCCGCCTTCGCGGACTCCCGCGGCGGCATCGGCGCGACGAGCATGCTTGCGTGCGGTGAGCGGGCGCGGCAGAGTTGGATCCGTTCCCCTTCCGTCATCTCTCCATGCCGCCGACCGCCGCACCCGCGCCTCCCGCCACGCCGCCGCGCGAACCACGCAGGCCGCCGGCGCGCGCGTGCCCGAACTGCAACACATGGGTGGACGACGAGTTCTGCGCGCACTGCGGCCAGCGCAACACCGAGCGGCTGGTCTCCGTGCGCCGCTTCGCGGCCGAGGCGCTGGAGGACCAGCTCTCGCTCAACGGCACGCTGCCGCGCTCGGCGGGGGCGCTCCTCCTCCGCCCGGGCCACCTGACGTGCGAGTACGTGTCGGGGCGGATCGCGCGCTACGTGGCGCCGCTGAAGCTCTATCTCGTCGCCAGCCTGCTGTTCTTCATCGCCATCTCGATCGTGGCCGACCCGGCCAGCCTGTCGCGGCGGGTGTCGCTGCGGTACCGCGACCGGGACGCGCGGACGGTGACGGAAGACCAGCGACGGGGGGCGGTGTTCGTGTCGCTCGACACGGTGGGCGCGCCGGGGTGGATGATGCCGATGGCGCGGAGCCTCGCGGAAAAAGGGAAGCGGCTGAACGCGATGCCGCCCGAGGAGGCCGAGCGGGCGCAGCTGCAGGCGCTGCAGAACGCCGCGCCGAAGGTGTTCTTCCTGCTCGTCCCCGTCTTCGCGGCGATCCTGAAGCTGCTGTACGTGCGGCGGAAGCGGCTGTACGCGGAGC
The DNA here is from genome assembly GCA_036377595.1 of Longimicrobium sp. Taxonomy (NCBI): domain Bacteria; kingdom Pseudomonadati; phylum Gemmatimonadota; class Longimicrobiia; order Longimicrobiales; family Longimicrobiaceae; genus Longimicrobium; species Longimicrobium sp. Next base: position 17,440 of record DASUYB010000118.1, read on the forward strand.
ACTTCGTGTTCGCGCTGCACTTCCACTCGCTCGTGTTCACCCTCGCGACCGCCGCGGTGCTCACGCGCAGCCTGATCGTCGCCGCGGTCGCGGGCGCGTGGGTGCTGGTGTACCTGCTGCTGGCGCTGCGCCGGGTGTACGCGCAGGGATGGGTGCGCACGTCCGCCAAGTACCTGCTGCTGGTCCTGCTCTACACCGCCGCGCTCGGGTTCGCGACGTTCGTCCTGGCGATCGCGACCGTCGCCACGACGTGAGGGGCGGCCCGTCGTCAGTGAGGACATCCCAACAGCAGTGGATCACACGGAGGAAACGGAGGGAACGGAGG
>DASUYB010000119.1 GCA_036377595.1 Longimicrobium sp.
CCGGATCTCGTCCTGCGTCAGGTGCGGTTGGACCTTCAGCCGGGCTCCCATCGCGTCCTCCGTTTTTCGAGGAAATAAACGACGTGAACTCGGATACGTATGATACATCCTACGGCAACACTTCACCAGGATTTAGTATTAGACCAGGTCCGGGTGAAGTATTGGTGCGTCCCAATCGATTCTCGTGCTGCCGCGATGATAGATCCTTCGGCCTGCAACCACTTGCGCAGACGCTGACTACAGTCTGGCCGGCCTCAGGATGACGTCGGCGTGGGATCGGTTCGGGTGCATCAACCCAATTCCCGGACTTCCCAGTACGCAGAGCAGCGGAGGCAGCAGAGGAAACCACGGTGAGTTCTCTGCTGCCTCTGCTCCTCTGCGTGAGAAAAATCCCCCTACCAGATCATGCCGCCGAGAAGGCTCTTCAGCAGTTGGAGGGCGAAGATCGCCACCATCGGCGACAGGTCGAACATCCCCGTGCGCGGCAGGATGGAGCGGATCGGCTCCAGGATCGAGTCCGTCACCGCGCGGATGAACTGCACCACCGGGTTGCGGCTGACGGGGCTCGCCACCCACGACACGATCACCCGCGCGATGATCAGGATCTCCAGCACGGAGAGGAAATGATAGATCACGATCACCGCGCCACCTCCGGATGAATGCTCGAACTCAGGCCTGGGCGGGCGGCGGGAGTCTCCGTCGCCCCTCGATGAGATCCTTCTACGGTGGCAGCGGGCGTTTTGTTACGCGCCGCCCTGGCGGCCGCCGGGGCCCAGGAAGACGATGATGGGCGGCTCCAGCGCCTTCGCCGCGTCCTGCAGCCGCGCCGGGGTCAGCCGCGTGAAGTCCACCAGCGTGGCGGTGCGGTCGCCCAGCAGCGCGCTGCGCGCCATCTGCGCGGCGCGCGCCTCGGGAAGGTCCAGCTGCAGCAGCCGCTCGCCGCGGAAGCGCCGCAGCCGCTCGGTGAACACCCCGGACGCCAGCGCCTGGTCCGCGTAGTCGCCCACCGCCTGCCGCAGCTGCCCGGCCCACTGCTCCGCCTCGCGCGGGGGGACGACCACGGTCAGGCGCACCTCGCCGCCGCCGGCATACTGCACCACGTCGGCGCGGCTGTTGTAGACCGAGCGGCGGCTGGGCCCGAAGCTCACCCGGTCCAGCGCCAGCTGCGCCAGCATCCGCAGCGCCTCGACGTCCGCGTCCGCGCCGAAGCGCCACGTGGCCGAGACCCAGGTGGTGATGGCGTCGTAGTCCGCGTGCACCGTCTCCTCGCCCGGCGTGGGCGCGGGCACGCTGTCCGTGCGCAGCTCGCCGGCGGGCATGTGCGGCGCCAGCACCTCCAGCGCCTCGTCCTCGTTCACCGGGCCGACCACGGCGACCACGGTGCGCTCCGGGGTGAAGCGCTGGCGCAGGAACGCGTCCACCGCCGAGACGCGGATCGCGCGGACGGACGCGGGCGTGCCGACGGACGGGCGCCCCCACGGGTGGTCGGTGCCGTAGAGCGCCTTCTCGCGCTCGCGCTCCAGCGCGTCGGCGGGGCTGGCCTCGCGCCCCTGCAGCTCGCGCACGATGGCGGCGCGCTGCCGCACCGTGGCCGCGCTGTCCACCGGATCGCGGAAGAGGGCCACCATCAGCACCTTCGCCGCCTCGGCCCACGCGTCGGGCGCGGCGGTCAGGGTGAAGGCCACGCCGTCCTTGCGCGGGTCCACGTCCAGGTGCGCGCCCAGCGAGTCGAAGGTGGCCCGCGCCGGGTCCGTCACCGCGCGCGCGGCGAGATAGGTGATCCCCGCCTGCGCGGGCGGCTCGTCCGCCGCGCCCACGCCCACCAGGACCTGGACGGCGACGACGGGCGTCCCCGGCTCGGTGCGCACGAAGATGCGGTCCTGCGCGCGCGCCGGGGCGGCCAGCGCGGCCAGCGCCAGCGCGGCGCCGGCGAATCGTCGTATCACGGATCGCATCATCGGCGCTGCGCGGCGGGGATGCGCTGCGGCGGCACGTACACCGTCGCGGGGTCCTGCGCCCGCAGCGCGTCGAGCACGCGGCGCACGTCGTCTTCCGTCACGTTCTCCAGCGCCGCGTAGTAGCGCTGCGCCGCGTCGCCGCCCGCGCCGCGGTCGGCGAACTCGCCCAGCAGCTCCGCCATCCGCTCGGGCGAGCGCGAGAAGAACAGCAGGTCGCGCCGCACCGCCGCCGCGGCGTCGCGCACCCCCGCCTCGCCGCCCAGGTTGTTGGCCAGCGTGGTCAGCGCGCCGTCCACCGTCCGCCGCGCGGCGGGAACGAGCGAGTCGGGCGTGGCGACGACGAGGGCCAGCGCCTGCCCGTGGTGCGTCCACCAGTGCTCCACGTCCACCTGCGAGCGCGTCATCCGCCGGCGCAGGTACGAGCGCAGCAGCCGCGCGGTCACCGACAGCGCGGCGGGATCGGAATCTCCCGCCGCCCACGCGGAGCCGATCCAGCCCCGCGTGGCCTGCGGGGTGTCGGCCTCGAGCGACGGCACCGTGTCTTCGGGGAGGAAGGCGGGGGCGGCGGACGGCGGCGGCGGAAGCGAGCGGAAGGCGCGGCGCACCGCGTCCAGCTCCACGTCGCCGACCGCGACGATGGAGACGCGCTCGGGGCGGTAGATCTCCCCCCACACCTCGTCCAGCCGCGCCGTCTCCAGCCGCGCGGCCGCGCCGTCCGTCCCCGCGGCGGGAAGGTCGCCGGGGAAGAGCCGGGCGCGCAGCGCGGCGCGGACGTACGCGGGCGCCGTCTCCCGCTCCGCCGCGCGTTCGCCCGAGAGCGCGCCGAGCGCCGCCAGCATGTCGGCCGTGCGCGGCTGCGGGGCGCGCAGCGCGGAGCGGAGCAGCCCGGCGAGATAGTCGAGCTCCGACGCGGGGCCGACCACGGTGTAGACGATGGCGTCGGAGCCGCGCACGGCCTGCACGCGCCCGCCGACGCGCGCCACCTGGTCTTCCAGCGTGGGGAGCATCAGGTGCTGGAAGAGGTGCCCGGCGCCCGCGTACCCCGGCGGGTCGTCGGCCACGATGGAGAGGCGCAGCGCCACCGTGGGTAGCGCCGGCTGGCGGTGCACGATCACCGCAGGCGCGTCCTGCGCCGCCGGCGGATGCGCGCGCAGGGTGTCCGATGGCGCCGCGAGCAGGGCGAGCGCGAGCGTCGAGATCAGCATCATCTGCCACGAATACGAAGAAGGAGCGCACCGGGCGCTCCCTCCAAGCTACGTCCCAAGCCGACGCGCGGCGAATCTTCCCCTCATCCCCCCGACCCCTTCTCCCGAACTGCGGGGAGAAGGGGGAGACCTCAGCGCGTGGAGAATCTTCGGCGCGGTTCGGGATGCATCCTGCCCGCCCCGGCTCGCCCCATCCCCCGGCCCCTCCCCCGCTCCGCAGGGGAGGGGAGAACAGCAACTTCGTGCGCGGTGCGTTTCTTCCGCAGTTACCTCTCCCAGGCTGTTTTGGGAGAGGTCGAAGAAAGGCGTGACGGCAGTTTGTCACGCCTTTCTTCGGGTGAGGGCCTCTCGGAGGCGGCGTCGCGCTCCGACGCCGGGTCACGCCGTCAATACTGCTCCTCGAACAGCACCACGATGCGCTCCAGGGCGCGGGCGAGGATCGAGCGCCGCTTCCATTCGGGGAGGCGGATCTCGCGGCTCTGCTGGAGGTCGGCGAAGAAGGTGTCGGTCAGCTCGCGCGCGAAGCCCTGGTCGGCGATCCCGATCACCGCCTCCTGGTTCAGCTCCTTGCTGCGGATGTCCATATTCGCCGAGCCGACGATCCCCCACACGCCGTCGATCACCAGCGCCTTGGTGTGCATCATGGTCCGCTGGTACTCGTAGATCTTGACCCCCGCCTCCAGCAGCCCACGGAAGTAGAAGTGCCCCGCCAGCCGCACGATCTTCACGTCCGTGTACTTGTTGGGCAGCAGCAGCCGCACGTCCACGCCGGCCCGGGCGCGCTCGGCCAGCGCGCGCCGCATGTCGCGGTCGGGGACGAAGTATGCTGAGGTGAGGTAGAGGCTCTCCCGCGCGCACGCCAGCGAAGTCCAGTAGAACAGCCGCAGCGGGTGCGATCCCTCGGCCGGCGAGCTGATCACCGTAATGTGGCG
>DASUYB010000120.1 GCA_036377595.1 Longimicrobium sp.
AGCGTCACGAAGCGCATCCGCTCCGTCTCCGGGTCCGAATGATTCCACGGCATTTCTCCCCCTGGGGCTCGGGTACACTTCGTTCTGCCGTGTCAATCATCCTCCCGGTCTGATCTGTCAACAATCTACCCGGTCCGGACCTTCCCGGCCCTCCGGGCGCGCATCCCTCATGCAAGGTGCTCACCCGCAGAAAAAGCGAGACGAACCATCGCCTCGCTTTCCCATTGACCGAATCCAACCCGTGCGCACCGACGCCGCCGCGGGAGTCCGCGAAGGCGGACTTTGGGCGTTGTTGCCGCGAATTCCATTCGCCCGTCCCCGAGGTTCAAACCCGCAGCTCCGGCGCGGCCTCCGCGGCGGCCTCGGGGTAGCGGGCGAGGGCGGGGGCGACCCACTCGGCCAGGAACTCGTCGACCTGCTCGGGGGCGCGGCCCACGTACAGCTCGGGGCGCAGGTCCTCGTCCAGCTCCGCGCGGGTGATGCCGAACGCCGGGTCCGCGGCGATGCGGTCCATCAGGTCGTTGGGGCGGCCGTGCTGCTTCACCTGGCGGCCGGCCTCGATGCTGTGCACGCGCACGCGCTCGTGCAGGTCCTGCCGGTCGCCGCCCTTCTTCACCGCGCGCATCATCAGGTTCTCGGTGGCCATGAACGGCAGCTCGTCCATCAGCCGCCGCCGGATCATCTCCGGATAGACCACCATCCCCCCGGCCACGTTGTGCATCAGCAGGAGCACGCTGTCGATCGCGAGATAGGCCTCGGGAACGGCGATGCGCTTGTTGGCGCTGTCGTCCAGCGTGCGCTCGAACCACTGCTGCGCGGCGGTGAAGGCCGGGTCCAGCGACAGCACGATGGCGTGGCGGGCCAGCGCGTTGATCCGTTCGCAGCGCATGGGGTTGCGCTTGTATGGCATCGCGCTGCTGCCGATCTGGTGCTCCTCGAACGGCTCCTCGACCTCCTTCAGGTGCGAGAGGAGCCGCACGTCGTTGGCGAACTTGCTGGCGCTCTGGCCGACGCCGGCGAGCGTCGCCAGGCAGGCGTAGTCCGTCTTGCGCGTGTACGTCTGCCCGGTGACGCCGTAGACCTGCTCGAATCCCATCTTCTTCGCCACGAGCCGGTTGAGCTGCTCCACCTTCGCGCCGTCGCCCTCGAACAGGTCCATGAAGCTGGCCTGCGTCCCCGTGGTCCCCCGCACCCCGCGGAAGCGCAGCGTGGCGATGCGGAACTCGACTTCCTCCAGGTCGAGGAGGAGATCCTGGATCCAGAGGGTGGCGCGCTTGCCGACGGTGGTGGGCTGCGCGGGCTGGAAGTGGGTGAAGCCGAGGGTAGGGAGATCGCGGTGCTCGCGCGCGAAGCTCGCCAGCGCGGCGACGACCGCGGCGATGCGTTGCGCGACCAGCTTCAGCGCCTCGCGGTGCTGAATAAGGTCGGTGTTGTCGCCCACGTAGGCGCTGGTGGCGCCCAGGTGGATGATGGCGCGCGCCTCGGGCGCCTGCTCGCCCAGGTGGTGCACGTGCGCCATCACGTCGTGGCGGAGCTGGCGCTCTAGCTCGGCGGCGCGCCGCAGGTCGAAGTCGTCCAGGTGCGCGCGGATGGCCTCGACCGCCTGGTCGGGGATGGGCAGCCCCAGCTCGCGCTCGGCCTCGGCCAGCGCCAGCCACAGCCGCCGCCAGGTGCCGAACTTGAAGTCGGACGAGAAGATGCGAGACATCTCCGCCGACGCGTACCGCTCCGTGAGCGGGTTGGAATAGCGATCCGAAGCCATTTCGCTGACCTGATCCTTGTGCGTTAGTCTGGTCGGAGGTTCGGCCATGTATCCCTATCGAATTCGGAGCTCAGCTCACGCATTCGCTGTCTAACTCGCTCGAACTTTGATTGATCATATGCCTCGAATGAATCAGCGACCGATCCAGTCAGATCATGAATCAAGCTCTCGTGGTCAGAGAAGCGGGAGCTCTGCGAAAGTAGCCAAGATCGGATCGATTGTTGTACCCAAACTGTCGCTGAATTGTAGTCGTAGTCGATTGCGAGTATTGGAAGTCTGAAACTGCGTGCCCACGACAAAACCTCTTCGAGTTCCACAAGGAGCTCAAATGGATTGTCACAACGGATATACTCCGGATCAGAAAAGCAGGAATCCAGTGTCAAATCACCGGGATTGGCTGGAAGTGCATCGAGAACATCTGTTCTCTCTCGTAGATCACCGCTTGACACTGTCCGACCCGTGCACAGATCCCACACGGGGTCGACGAATTCATTCCGTCGAAGAGCTAGGTTGATGGTGGCTACTATCTGCGAGAGTCTCGTTGGGTTTTCACCCGCCGGTATTTCCGTGGCATTGGATTCGAGAAAGCCCGCAAGGTCTGCCGCCCAGCGTTTGGGTGCTCCACTTAACGCGAGCATCGCTTCAGAAACACGCAGTAAATGAAGAGGCGATGATTCGGCGCGATGTACGGCGACCACTGCTCGCGGCCAATGGGGATCACTTAGAAAGAGAACAATGTGAGTGGCATTCCATTCGCTGCTAAACTCGGCACCCAAGTCGGTCACCGAGAACGCCTGCCGGTGTGTTCGTAAGCCACTCGGCAGAAGCGGGCGAAGTTCGCTAGGCATGGACGAAAGGTTCCATAGGTTGTTCACTCCACCAACCGCAGCCGCATACGTCGCGGCGGCTTGATCCCCGCGTCGGCCGGTAGGCGACGGCGGAGCAAGAGGCCCGCGGGCATCGCGGGCGGGCTCATCTCCAGCCCCGGCGTGCCGTCCAGTGAGGATGCTCTCCGGAATGAACGGTGGACGATCATCTGTCGCCGCTTACGACAGATTGAGCTGCCACGACACGCCGAAGCGGTCGTTGACCCACGCGAACATGCGGCTGAACCCGTAGTTGCCGAGCGGCATGAGCTCGGCGCCGCCCTCGGCCAGCGCGGTGGCGAGGCGGCGGACCTCCTCCTCGCTCTCGCACTCCACGAACAGCGAGGACGAGGGGGTGAAGGTGAATCCGTGCTTCACGAAGCTGTCGGAGCACATCACCGCCTGCCCGGCGACGGTGAAGGTGGCGACCATCACCGAGCCTTCCGGGCCGGGCTGCCCCGGGCCGTAGCGGGAGATTGAGGTGATCTCGCCACCGGGGATGAGGGAGACGTAGAAGTTCATCGCCTCTTCCGCCTTCCCCTCGAACATCAGGAACGGCCGTACGCTCTTCGCCACGATCCATCCTCCGTTGAACCGTCGTGAATCCGTCTGGAGACGCTTACCCCCCGCACGTCATCACTCCAGCGTAGATGCGGGGGATCGAACCAGCCGCAGCGTCTCCAGCATGGCGCGGACATCGGCGTCGTCGCGGCCGGCGGCGGAGAGCGGGCAGGTGTAGGTCACGTCGAGCGGAAGGCCGTCGCACTCGAGCATCCACCCGCGCAGCCAGCGGTCGTCGTCGCCAGGCGGATCGCTTCCACCCAGCGATCCGAACTCGGTCCGATACCCGCTGAAGTCACCGCAGCGCACTTCGACCAGCGGCCTTCCCTTCGGTGGATGCACGCTCGCGGCCATCTCCACCCACTGGCGCGCCGTCAAGCCGGTCGTGGCCGGATGGAACGCCGTCAGCCGCAGCAGGGTGCCGGGATTCGCGTTCAGCACCGCCACGTGGTCGCCGCGCTGCTCCGCGCGCCATCCGTCCGCCAGCCGCATGGTCCAGAACGGAGCGGCCGACTCCATCTCCATCACTCCACCAGCCGCAGCCGCGTTCTTCGCGGCGGCTTCGTCCCCGCGTCGGCGGGGTAGGCGACGGAGGAGAGGAAGAGGCCCTCGGGCGGCGCCGGGGGCGAAGTCTCCAGCCCCGGCGCGCCGTCCAGCAGGTCGGCGACGTGGTCGGCCGGGCGCTCGCCGAGCCCCACGTCCACCATCGTCCCCACGAGATAGCGGACCATGTGGTGGAGGAAGCGGTTGGCGGTGACGTGGAACTCCAGCCCCAGCCCCTCCCACGGCGCCCACTGCGCCTCGGTGACGGTGCAGCGGTCGCCGCGCTCTTCCTGCCCCGCCTTGGCGAACGCCTTGAACGAGTGGTCGCCGACGATCATCTCCGCCGCGCGCGACATCTCGCCCAAGTCGACGGGGCGGAGGAGCGGCCAGCACCAGGGCGCGTGGAAGGGCGAGTCGGCGTGCTGCGCCAGCCCCACGCGGTAGACGTAGGAGCGGCTCGACGCGTCGTAGCGCGGATGGAAGTAGGGCGGCGCCAGCACCGCGTCGGCCACCCACACGTCGTCGGGGAGGAGGGCGTTCATCGCCCGGCGGAGCGCGTGCGCCGTCCACCGCTCGGGGACGTCGGTGGCCGCGACCTGGCCGGTGGCGTGCACGCCGGCGTCGGTGCGGCCGCTCCCGATCACCGTGGCGGGGCGGTTGGTGAGGCGCGAGACGACGCGCTCCAGCTCGCCCTGCACGGTGCGCTGCTCGGGCTGCACCTGCCAGCCGTGGAAGGCGCGCCCGTCGTAGTGGAGCGTGAGTCTGATGCGGTGGAGTCCGGGCTCGGTCACGCGCGACAACCTGCCCGGCGCCCCACGCGGTGTCAAGCGATTTCCGCGTCCCGAAAGGGCTTGGGCTGATTGACAGCGGGCGCGCAGGAGCGTACCCTTCAACCTCCGCCGACAACCAGAGTTGAGGGTCCGCAGTGGCGCCCGCCGCGCCACCGCACTCGCTGTCCCCTGTCCCCCGCAGTTCCAGATGAACCTGCTGGTCCGCCTGCACGACGCGGTCGACGACGAGACCGTGCTCCGCCGCCTCCTGCCCGTGCTGGCGCACGGCGGCCGCCGCGTGGCGTACGCCGCGTACGACGATGCCACCGCGGTGCTCGTCCACCGCTGGGCCAGCACCGACGACGGCGGGGTGGACGAGGCGCCGCTGGAGCTGGAGCCCGGGCGGCTGCACGCGCTGCTGGGCGACGATGCCGGCGGCGACCGCCCGCTGCGCCCGGTGGACAGCGCCGCCGCCTGGGTGCTGAAGGACCTCCTTCCCGGCCTGGAGCCGGAGAAGTACTGGGTGCGCGCCCGCGCCGTCGCGCACGACGGGCGCTGGCTGGGCGTGTTCGTGGTGGCCGAGCCGCGGCGGCGGATGCTGGCGCGGCGCAGCGACGACTCGATGGACGCCGGCGGCGACGTGCTGGAGCTCTGCCTTTCGCGCGCGCTGCTGCTGCGCGAGCGTGAGGCCGCCGAGGAGGCGCGCGCACAGGCCGTCCGCTCGCTGGCGATGGCCTCCGCCACGCAGCCGGCGCCCGCGGAGCGCCCCCTCCCGCACGAGGAGGAGACGGCGCTGGTGGAGGCGCGGCGCGACCTGGAGGGGATGCGCGCGCGGATGGAGGCGCTGGAGGCGGCCGCGGCCAGCGCCACGGAGATGCTGATGGAGGCGCACGTGGAGATCGACCGCCGCGCCCAGCGCCACCAGCGGCAGACGCGCGTCCTCTACCTCCTGCGCAAGCTGATGGAGCGCAGCGCGCAGGGGCTCCCCCCGGCGGAGCTGGCGGACGAGATCGTGAAGACCGTGTCCGAGGCGTTCGGCGGCAACCGCTGCTCGCTCCTGCTGATCGACGAGGGCGGCGACGGCCCCGAGCTGCGCCTGTGCGCCGCCGTGGGGCTGCCGCCGATGATCGAGTCGGACCGCGTGCGCGTGCCGATGGGGCGGGGGATCTCCGGCACCGTCGCCAGCTCGCGCATGCCGCTGGTGGTGCGCGACCCCGACGAGGGCGTCACCCACCCGCTGATGCGCGACGCGTGGTACACGGGCCCGGCCTTCGTCTCGCTCCCGCTCCTCTGCCGCGGGCGGCTGCTGGGCGTGCTGAACCTGAGCAACTTCCGCGCGGGCACGGTGGACGACTACGAGGTCGAGCAGCTCCGCCTCGTCGCCCTCTGCGTCGGCCTGCTGGCGGACCACGCGGGGCTCGGCGAGCGCCTGTTCGCGGGGCAGCCGGCGTGACCGTGGCCGGGGATGCGCCGGAGCTGGGCGCGCTGATCCGGCAGGCGGCGCTCCGCCCGCTCAGCGCGGCGGAGGCCGAGGCGGCGTTCAACGAGGTGATGGAGGGGCGCGCCACGCCGGTGCAGATGGCCGCGCTCCTGGTGGCCATCCGCGTGCGCGGCGCCGTCCCCGCCGAGGTGGCGGGCGGCGTGCGGGCGCTGCGCCGCGCGATGGTCCCCGTCCCCGCCGACGCGGCCGGGCTGGTGGACACCTGCGGCACCGGCGGCGGGGCGATGACCACCTTCAACATCTCCACCGCCGCGGCGCTGCTGGCCGCGGGCGCGGGGGTGCGGGTGGCCAAGCACGGCAACCGCTCGTTCACCAGCCAGTGCGGCAGCGCCGACGTGCTCGAGGCGCTGGGCGTGCGGCTGGAGCTGGCGCCCGACGAGGAGGCGCGGGTGCTGGAGCGGACGGGGATCGTGTTCATGTTCGCGCCGCTGCATCACCCCGCCATGAAGCACGTGGGCCCCATCCGCCGCGAGCTGGGGATGCCGACCATCATGAACGTGCTGGGCCCGGTGACGAACCCGGCGGGCGCGCGGCGGCAGGTGGTGGGCGTGAGCGATCCCGCGCTGCTGGAGCTGATCGCCGGCGCGCTGGCCGAGCTGGGGCACGAGCGCGCGCTCGTCGTCCACGGCCAGCCCGGGCTCGACGAGTTGAGCCCCATCGGCACGACGGAGGTCATCGAGGTGGCCGGCGGCCGCTGGGAGAGGCGGACGTTCGACGCGGCCGCGGAACTCGGCTGGGAGCGCTTCGAGCCCGGCGGCCTGGCCGGCGGCGACCGGCGCGAGAACGCGGAGAAGGTGGAAGGCGTGCTGCGCGGCCGGGTCGCCGGCGCCGCGCGCGCCGCGGTGGTGCTGAACGCCGGCGCCGCCATCTACTGCGCCGAGCTGGCTCCGACGCTCGTCGACGGCGTCCGCGCGGCGGAACAGGCGCTCGAGCAGGGCCGCGGCTGGACGAAGCTGGAGGAGCTGCGCGCGGCCGTGCATGCGGGGTGAACCACAAGAACCCGCAACAGATTTATCTCACGCAGAGTCAGCAGGGTCAGCAGAGAACTGCAGTTCCACTGCTCACTCTGCTGACCCTGCGTGAGACCCTTCTGTGATCAGTTCCCTCGGAATCGGACGCATCGCCGCGGTTGACCGTCGGAAGGCGGAACATCATATTCCGTGCGCCATTTCGTGCGTTTCCGGGCCCATAGCTCAGCGGTTAGAGCAGGGGACTCATAATCCCTTGGTCCCAGGTTCGAATCCTGGTGGGCCCACTCCGCCGGATCTCATCTCCCTGATGAGATCCGGCTTTTTCGTCTCTCTTGCGAATGCAAGGACCTTGAAGGGCGGCTCGCGGCCCGGTGTCACTTGCGCCGGGGCGGCGCTGTTCTTACATACCGTGCCGCCGCCGCCCGACCGGGTCCGGAGGGGGCGGACTGCTACCGGGTTCCGTTGCTGTTGAAGTAGTGTAAGTCGCGGATGGAACCTAACTTACGCAGTGGTGTCGAAAGGCCCGGAGTTCGCGCCGCCGACCGCCCCCGATCCGGGGCGGCCGGCGCAAGGTTTCGCATCCTGGTGGAGTAGGAACAGTGCAGAAGAGCACCCGCATCGCCGTTCTGGCCGCCGCCGCGCTGGCCCTTCCGGTCGCCGTGTCGGCGCAGACCACGCCGGCGCCGGCGCAGCCCGCCGCCCCCGCGGCCGCCGCCCCGCAGAACGAGGCCGCGCAGCTGCAGGCCAAGCTGGGCCAGCTGCAGCAGCAGGCGCTGCAGGACCCGGCGATCAAGGAGGCGCAGGCCACCCTGACCGCCGCAGTGAATGCCGGGATGGCGAAGCTGGACCCGGCCGCTCCGGCCAAGCTGGCGCGGGTGCAGGCGCTCCCCGCCGAGGAGCAGGCGGCGCGCACCGCCAACGACAACGCCAAGCTGAACGCGCTGGCCGCCGAGGCGCAGCAGCTGCAGGCGTACTTCGCCGGGCTGCAGCCGCGCGTGGTGGCGCTTCCCGAGGTGCAGGCCGCGCGTCAGGCGTTCACCGAGCAGCTGTTCGCGAAGATGAAGGAGCTCGATCCCAACGCCCAGCAGTACGTCGACCGCCTCACGCAGCTGCGCAGCGGCAGCGGCCGCTGAGCCGATCACCCGCTGACGAAAAAGACGCGCCGCCGAGGACCTTCCCCGGCGGCGCGCCTTCTTTCCCCTTCGCACTCGGCACTGAGCACCTTCATCACAGCATCACCTCGTCCACATAGCACCAGCTCCAGCTCTCCCCCGGCTCGGCGGAGCGCACGATCGGGTGCTGGGTCGCGTGGAAGTGCTTGGTGGCGTGCTTGTTGGGTGACGAGTCGCAGCAGCCCACGTGGCCGCAGGTGCGGCACATCCGCAGGTGCACCCACCAGCTGCCGGTCTTCAGGCACTCCTCGCACCCCTGCGTGTTCGGGTGGACGTCTCGGATCTGGTCGGTATGCGTGCACTGCGTCGCCATCTTCCCCTCCCGGGCTCTGAAAAAGCTGAGAAACTGCTTGTGATCTGGGCGTGTCCCTCCGCTGCGCTCCGGGCCGGGCTGCGCGCGCGGTAGGGCACGATACAACTGTGCCCAACCGCGCCGGGCCCCCGCCGCGCCCCGCCATCCCCGCGGACGCCTGGCGTCGGCGCGCGCGCGGCGGGTTCCCGGCCCTCCGGGCGCGCATCCCTCACGCGTCCGTCGCACTCGCCGAGTCTGCCACGGCTTCGAGGATTGCGCAACGCCGTCGCCCATGCGATGCCGATCGCGCGCGCCGAAGCGTCGCCGGCACCGGCGCCAGCAGTCCGCGAAGGCGGACTTCGTGTGGTTGTTGCCGCGGTTTCAACCGCCCTTTCCCAGCCCGATTCCGCGCCGATTCTCACCCGGCCGCGGGCGCCATCTCCTCCGCTCCCGCCGCGGGCTCGGCCGCTGCTGCCGCCGTCTCCTCGGCGGCCTCGGAGGCGGGGCAGGGGGCCAGCGCGTAGCGGGGGAGCTTCATCACCAGCGTCTGCAGCCCCTCGGCGAAGGTCGGGTGGATGAACTCGGTGTCGACCACCGCGCGCGCCGAGGCGCCGGCCTGCATCAGCACGGAAAAGACGTGCACCAGCTCGCCCGCCTGCGCGCCGACCAGGGAGACGCCTACGAAGCGCTCCGTCCTGCGGTCCACCATCACCCGCATCACTCCCGCGGGCACGTCGGCCTCCACCGCGCGGGCCACGTAGCCGAACGGCATCTCCGCGATCTCCACCTCCATCCCCTGCTCGCGCGCCTCGCGCTCCGTCAATCCCACGCGGCCGACCTGGGGATCGGTGAACATCGCGTAGGGCACCAGCCGCCCCTCGCGCCCGCCGCTGCGCCGCCCGGTGAGGATGTCGACCAGGATCCGCCCGTCGTCCCACGAGCGGTGGGTGAACTGCGGGCCGCCGGTGCAGTCGCCGATCGCGTACACCCCCTCCGCCGAGGCGCGGAACCCGTCGTCCACGGGGATGAAGCCGCGCTCGTCCAGCCGCACCCCGGCCGCGTCGCACCCCAGGTCGCCCGTGTTCGGCGTGCGCCCGGTGGCCACCAGCAGGTGCGATCCCTCGATCTCGCTGCCGTCCTCCAGCGCGACGACCACGCCGTCCCCGCGCCGCTCCACGCGCGCGGGGCGGACGCCCTTGTGCACCTCGATCCCCTCCGCCGCGAAAGCTTTTTCGATCTCCTCGGAAACCTGCGGGTCCTCGCGCGCCAGCAGCCGCTCGTTGGGGTCGACGATGGCCACCTCCGCGCCCAGCCGCCGGAACGCCTGCCCCAGCTCGCACCCGATGTAGCCGCCGCCGATGGCCACCAGGCGCCGCGGCAGCTCGCGCAGGCCGAACACCGAGCCGTTGGTCAGGAACGGCACCGCGTCCAGCCCGGCGATCTTCGGCACCGCGTGCCGCGTCCCCACGTTGATCACCACCACGTCCGCCTCGTGCGTCTCGCCGCCGACCTCCACCCGCCGCGGGGCGACGAAGCGCGCGTGAGCCTGGACCACCGTCAGCCGCTCACCCGCGCGCGCCAGGCGGCCGCGCACGCCGTCGCGCCACTGGTGGATGATGCCGTCCACCCGCTCCATCACCGCGCGGAAGTCCACCTCCACCGCCGCGCGCACGCCCAGCCGCCCGGCGCGTCGCGCGTCGTGCGCCGCCTGCGCGCTGGCGATCAGGCTCTTGCTGGGCGTGCAGCCGCGGTTCACGCAGGTGCCGCCCACCTCGCTGCGCTCCGCCAGCAGCACGCGCCGTCCGCCCTCGGCCAGCAGCGCCGCCAGCGGCACGCCGCCCTGCCCGGCGCCGATCACGATCACGTCGTATCTCATCGGGTCCACACTCGTCCGTCGTGCGGGGGGATGGATGGTGGAGCACAGGTGAGATGGTGGCCGGTTACGGGGGCGCGGACAAGACCCGCGTCCTCGCCGGCCGAAACTGTTGCACGCGCGCCACAATCCGCCTCTCCAAAGCCTGAATTCGCCGCGATTCCGGCGTCGCATGGCTCATTCGGAGTCCGTCGACGCGTCCGTTCCTGAAACTGCAACTCTCTCACGTATCACCATTTATAAAACTGCAACGTAGAATTGTATCAGGAACTCTTGCGCGATCCGGCGGGGAGGGCTTAGACTTTTGCCACGACGGAACCGGGGCAATTTCCGGCCACCCGTCCCGCCCCCCACCTCCGCAGGTCCCGATAAAGGCACCCCGGTCGCGAGGCCGGTCCGCAAAGCCCAGGGGTCTCCCCGAGACAGCCCGGCCGCCGAAGGATCGTCGTTCCGTCCCGAAAAAGGCACCCCGGCCGCGAGGCCGGTCCGCAAAGCCAGGGGTCTCACGCAGACAGCCCGGCCACCGAGGACGCCCCACGCGATCACAAAGCTTCGCGGCAAGGCGCCCATGTCTTCCAAGGCACTTCGGCGGTATCTCGCGCACACCCCGGCGCTGCTCGGCGCCGCGCTGGTCCTCGTCTCCGCGGCCTGCTCCGACACCGCCGTCTCCCCGTCGGCCACCTCCGCCGCCCGGGCCGCCTCGCGGCTCGCCCCGACGACGACCGGCTCCGCCTCCCGCCTCGTCTCCAACTCCGTCAAGTACCACGACGGCAGCGCCCCGCACGCCACCGGCCGCTCCGGCTCGGCGCGGCTCGAGGCGCTGGCGGTGACCGACGCGCACGGCATCACCACCCTCACCCTCACCACCGGCGACCTGGACCACCTGGATTCCGCGCCCGGCGAGATCGTGAAGGTGCAGCTCAAGGTGTTCGGCCCCGACGGCGAGCTGATCTCCAGCCGGAACTACAACCAGCTCCCACGCGGCGGCACGCAGACCTTCGAGCTGGCGGGGCTGCCGGCGGACAGCCGCATCCAGGTGCAGGCCAACGTGCGCGGCATTGACGGCCGCCGCACCGACGTGGTGACGCTGACCGAGACGGTGAAGTTCGGCCCCGCGCTCGACGTGGACGTCCACGTTCCCGACGGCGCGCTGGTCGGCGCCCCGGTGGTGATCACCGCGACGGTGACGGAGACGAACGGGCAGGTGGGCACCCGCACCGACTGCGTGCTCTACATCGACGGGCAGCCTGTGGACCGCGCCGACGACATCTGGGTGGACGCGGGCGACGCCGTGAGCTGCGCCTTCACGTACACCTTCCAGCGCACGGGCACCTACCAGGTGGAGGTCCGCGCCGGTGCCGGCAGCGGCGGCGGCGCGCTCCTGGCCAACGTGGGCGACAGCGAGCTCCTGGAGGTGACCGGCGCGCACCGCGCCGCCTGGACCGCCTCGGTCGAGGACCGGTCGCCCAGCACCACCACGGTGCTCGACTACACCTGGACCCGGTCCGACGGCAGCCACAAGGAGTACTCGAACACCGAGACCACCACCACGCGCGCGCAGACCATCACCCTGCAGGGCACGCTGGAGAGCGCCGCCACCTTCCCGCTGGCGGCGGTCGGCTTCTCAGTGCAGTCCAGCGGCGTGCGCTGGGAGGAGGAGAGCTGGACCGGCCTGGCGTCGGCGACGGACGCGAACGGGCAGGAGTGCGCGAGCCGGATGAGCGGCCAGGGCGCGATGTTCTTCCTCTGCAACGGCCGGCTGGGCGGCGCCACTTACGGCTACACGCGCTTCGCGGGGACGGTCACGTACCACGGCGAGGGCTTCTCGAACGTGTTCGACGGCCCCACCGCCACGCAGAGCGTGTACTCGTGGAACGACAGCTACGGCACCTGGGCCAGCGACTTCCAGGTCCGTCCCCTCGGCACCCAGGTGACGGTGACGCTGGGTGTGAGCGACGCGCGGGGCAGCTGGACGATCAACCCCACGGTGGCGCTGTCGTCGTACAGCAACGCGGTCGAGGTGACGCAGCCGCGCAGCTGCGAGACGACGAACCCGTACTGGCTGGACGGCGGCTCGATGACCGCCTGCACCACCGCCACCCGCACCGAGACCGGCTGGACGGGCACCGCGGCGGGTTGAAGCGGGTTCAGCAGGGAGAGACAGGAATCGCCCGTCCCCACATCATCGCGGGGACGGGCGATCTTTTGTCTCACGCAGAGTCAGCAGGGTCAGCAGAGAACTGCGATTCAACTGCTGACCATGCTGACTCTGCGTGAGCCTTGTCATCCCAGCTGTTCGCACCACGCCAGCACCTCGGCGAAGCGGCGGTCCTCCAGCGCGCCGAAGAGCGGGTTGCGGCCCAGGCGCGCGCGGCTGACCGCCGGGCTGGTGAGGCCGCACAGGAAGCGCGCGAGCTGGCGCGGCGCGCCGAGCGCCTCCGCCTGCTCGTCGCGCAGGCGCCGCACCGCGGCCGCGTCCACCCGCCGCTCGACCGGCGCCGGCGCGGGCGGGGCGGGGAAGACGGTGGCGCGGCCCGTCTCGCAATACGTGCAGTGCCCGCACGGCTCGTCGCGCGCCTCGCCGAAGTGCGCCAGCAGGCCATTGGTGATGCACCCGTCGCGGCCGGCCAGCGCCACCACGTCGCCCACGCGCGCGACCTCCTGCGCCTCGCGCCGCTCGAACCGCTCCATCAGCTCGCGCACCAGCGCGTCCGCGTCGACGTGGGTGGCGGTGCGCGTGAAGCGCAGCCGCGCGTCGCTGGCCTGCACTTCCGCCAGATCCTGCTCGCCGAGGTACTCCACCGCGCGGCAGACGCGCCCGCGGTCCGAGCCCAGACGCAGCGCCACTTCCTCGGGGTTCATCGTGTACAACGTGCGTCCGAACGACGCCTCGCGGAAGATCCCGTCCACGAAGTGCCGCCGCTCGCCGGTGAAGCGGTCCAGGATGTCGCGCAGCCCGGTCTTCAGCCGGATGCGGTAGCCGGCGTAGAACGGCGTCCCCTGGCGCACGACGCCCAGCAGCTCCAGGTAGGTCAGCGCCGTCTTCACCACCAGCTGCCGGATGTCGTGGCGGCTGGACAGGTCGAAGATCGAGACGTCGAACGCCGCGCCCGCGCCCAGCAGCTCGGCGACGAACGAGCGCACGGCCCCCTCCGTCGGCGTGTCGCCGAAAGCGAAGTTCTCCAGCGTCGCCACGTCGTCCATCCCGCCCAGCATCTCCACCACCGATGGCTGGCCGTCGCGCCCCGCGCGGCCGATCTCCTGGCTGTAGCTCTCCAGCCCCTTCGGCAGGTTGTAGTGGTAGACGTAGCGCACGTCCGCCTTGTCGATCCCCATCCCGAAGGCGATGGTGGCCACCACGGTGCCGTGGTCCGACGCCTTCCACCACTCCTGCACCTGCGCGCGCACGTCGTCGTTCATCCCCGCGTGGTAGGCGCGCGCGGGGATCCCCGCCTCGTCCAGCAGCTTCGCCACGCGCTCGGCGGTGCGCTGGAGCGTGACGTAGACGATTCCCGGCCCGGGCGGCCGCGATCGCATCCGCCGCACCAGCTCGGCGTCGCGCTCCTCCGGCCGCGTGGGGTGGACGGAGAGGAAGAGGTTGGGGCGATGGAACCCCGTCACCACCGCGCAGTCGCGCGGGATGCGGAAGCTCTCGCAGACGTCCACCACCACCTGGGGCGTCGCCGTCGCGGTGAGCGTCAGGACGCGCTCGGCGCCCATCTCGCGCGCGGTGTCGGCCAGCTTCAGGTAGTCGGGGCGGAAGTTGTGGCCCCACTCGGAGATGCAGTGCGCCTCGTCGACCGCGAACAGCGCCACGTGCACGCGGCCGAGAAGCTGGAGGAAGCGCTCGTTGTTGAACCGCTCTGGCGAGACGTAGAGAAGGCGCAGCTCGCCGGAGAGGAGCCGCTTCTCCACCGACTTGGTCTCGTCGAAGGTGAGCGAGCTGTCCAGCCGGGCGGCATCGATCCCCAGCGCGCGGAGGGCGTCGATCTGGTCCTTCATCAGCGCGATCAGCGGGCTGACGACGAGGGTGACGCCGTCCAGCAGCAGCGCGGGAAGCTGGTAGCACAGGCTCTTCCCGCCGCCGGTGGGGAACACCGCCAGCGCGGCGCCGTGCTCCAGGATGGCCCGGATCACCCGCTCCTGCCCCGGCCGGAACGCGCCCAGCCCGAACCGCTCGCGTAGCACCGCGCCGATATCCGCCTTCCCGCTCGCGGAATCGCGCCCCGCTTCCGCCGCAATCGTCATCGAGACGCCCCGGATCGAATCGTTTCCTCTGTCTAAGTTCAGCGGAAGCTATACGAGCTCACGCTGCCGGGCAAGCTCCGGCGGCGTCCATTTCTCGTCCAGAGTCGTATCCCTCGAACTCGCTCGCCTAACGTGATCCGGCCGTGGCGGAAACGGACCGGGGTCGCGATCGCGTAGACTCCGCGCCGGATCTCGCCGAATCGCGTGCCCGGTGGGTTCGCTCTGCGTCTGTTTGTCCACCCTCGAGCAGCGATGGCCGTTTTCACGCGGCCGGCGCTCGACGTGGGCTACGCCGCCTCGAAGAGCGCCAGCTGGCCGCGGGCGTCGTGGGGGCGGCGAAAGTGCGCGGTGGAGAGCGCCGGCATCTCGCCGCCGAGGCCGGCCTTGCGGCGGGCGGCCTGCCAGAGCGTGCGCAGCTGCTCCGCGTACTGTCCCTCGCCGCGCATCCGCGAACCGAAGCTGGGGTCGTTCAGCTTCCCGCCGCGGATCTCGCGGACGCGGTGCAGCACCTTCTCCTTCCGCTCCGGGAAGTGCGTCTCCAGCCAGGTCTCGAACAGCTCCTTCAGCACGAACGGCAGACGCAGCGGGATGTAGTGCACGTCGCGCGCGCCCGCGTCGGCCGAGGCCTGGATGATGGCCGGCAGCTCGTGGTCGTTCAGCCCGGGGATCATCGGCGCGGCCAGGACGCGGACCGGAACTCCGGCCTTCGCCAGCGTCTCGACGGCGGCGAGGCGGCGCTTGGGCGTGGAGGTGCGCGGCTCCATCACCCGCTGCAGCTTCTCGTCGAGCGAGGTGATGGAGACGTTGACCGCGGCCCCGTTCCACGCCGCCATCTCCGCGAGAATGTCCACGTCGCGGGTGACGAGGTGGTTCTTCGTGATGAGCGCCGTGGGATTCCGGAACTCCGCCAGCACCTCCAGGCAGCCGCGGGTGAGCCGCAGCTTGCGCTCGACCGGCTGGTAGCAGTCGGTCACGCCGCTCATCGCGATCACCTCGGGCTCGTAGCGCGGCGAAGCCAGGGCGCGGCGGAGGAGCTCCGGCGCGTCCTCCTTCACGAAGATCTTCGTCTCGAAGTCCAGCCCGGCGGAGAGGCCGAAGTACTCGTGCGTGGGCCGAGCGAAGCAGTAGATACAGCCGTGCTCGCAGCCGCGGTACGGGTTCACGCTGGCGTCGAATCCCACGTCCGGGCTGTCGTTGCGGGCGATGATGCTGCGCGTGTGGTCGCGCAGGAACACCGTCCGCGGCGCCGGCTCCTCGTCCGGATCCAGGTGCTCGTAGTCCGGCACGAAGTCCATCTGCACGAAGCGGTTGGGCGGGTTGTGCGCCGCCCCGCGCCCGTGGATCTGGATCAGCGGCCGGATCTCCGTCTCCTCCATCTTGCTCTCCCGCTCGGTTCCCGCGTCTCGGACCGGTGAAAATAAAACCGAATGAATTCCGAAGCAACCTTCGCGCCGTGGACCGGGTGAATCCGGCGCATCGTCCAACTCCGTATCTCCGTGACGATGAAGACGATTCGCATGCGCTCCTTGCCCGCGCTCCGGCGCGGTGGTATTCGCTGCTGTGCGGCGCTGGCGGCGATCTTCGCCGCCACCGCCTGCGCGGGCCAGCGGACGAGCGAGGGAGGGCGGGTGAGCGAGGGGATGCGGTACCTGGCGCTGGGGGATTCGTACACGATCGGCGAGGGCGTGGCGCCGGAGGAGCGGTGGCCGGCTCGGCTCGCGGTCATGCTGCGCGAGCGCGGCCTCGACGTGGCGGACCCGGTGATCATCGCGACGACTGGGTGGACCACGGACGAGCTGGACGCGGGGATCGGCGCGGCGGCGCCGAAGGGGCCGTATGCACTCGTTTCGCTGCTGATCGGCGTGAACAACCAGTACCGCGGCCGCCCGGCGGACGAGTACCGCGAGCAGTTCACCGCGCTGCTGCGGCGCGCCATCGGCTTCGCGGGGGGCGATGCGTCGCGCGTCGTCGTCGTCTCTATCCCCGACTGGGGGGTGACGCCGTTCGCGGAGGGTCGGGACCGCGCGCAGGTGGCGCGGGAGATCGATGCCTTCAACGCGATCAACCGCGACGTCGCCCGCGAGCTCGGCGCACGGTGGGTGGACGTGGCGCCTTCGTCGCGCCGCGCGCCCGCCGCCGTCGTCGCGGACGGGCTGCATCCGTCGGGCGAGCAGTACCGCGAATGGGCGGCGCTGGTGCTTCCGGAGGCGCTGGCGGCGCTGGGCGCGCCATCCAACTGATCGTCATCCACTGGAACGAAGAAGGCGCCTCCGGAGCGGGGGCGCCTTCCTCGTTCTGGCGATGGCGAGAGCCGTCAGTGGCTCGCGGCCGTGTCGATCTGCGCGCGGCTGCCGTTCACCTTCAGCGGCACGTGCTCGCCCACGCGGTGGCCTGTGAACTGGTCGAGCGGCACCTCGGGCGAGTACGAGTCGCCGTCGCCGTCGCGGAAGGTGATGACGTAGCGCTGCTTCTTTTCGCCCTCGCGCGTGGTGTCGTCCACCTCCGTCGCCGGCCAGCGCGGCTGCGTGGTGTCGCCGCGCT
Organism: Longimicrobium sp.; assembly: GCA_036377595.1. Taxonomy (NCBI): domain Bacteria; kingdom Pseudomonadati; phylum Gemmatimonadota; class Longimicrobiia; order Longimicrobiales; family Longimicrobiaceae; genus Longimicrobium; species Longimicrobium sp. The sequence goes on from DASUYB010000120.1 coordinate 17,101, forward strand.
CGGTCAGCAGCTGGTCCGGCACCCAGCGCTTGATGCGGTACTCGTACTTGGTGTCCCAGATGGGCTCGCGGCGGTAGATCGGCTCCTGGTACGTCTCCGTGTGGTAGCGCGTCTCGTACACGGGGCGCGTGCAGGTGCGGTCCTCGAAGTAGCCGTTGCCGCGGTCCACCGAGCCGCAGGTGTACGATTCCGTCCCCGTCTGCACGCGGTCGCTGACCTGGCGCGTGCGCGTCTCGTAGTGGTCGAGCACGCGGCGGTAGTCGCGGATGGCGCGGTACGAGCGGACGAGGCGGCCGCCCTGCGGCAGGTCCCACCCCTCCTCGGTGACGGTGCGGTAGGCCTCCACCTGCACCGACCGCTCCCACTGCTTGGCCGTGACCACGCCTTCCACGTGGCGCGTACGGTTCGACCACCCGAACCACCCCAGCACCGCCACGAGCAGCGTTAGGAAGACGTTGCGCCCGAAGTGCGACCGTCTGGCCGGGCGCGTGGTGGAGGGCGGCGGCTGCATGGCGCGGCGCGGCGCGTCCGCCGGTGGGCCGCCCGCGCGGGGGATGTCGGCGGTGTCGTACTCGTGCACCTGCCGCTCGGCGCTGGAGCCGCGCGGGGCGCCGCAGCCCGGGCAGTCCACGTCGGTCGCGCGCGCGCTCCCGCCGCAGTGCTCGCAGACCCAGTCCGCGCCGGCGGCGGCCTGCGCGAGCTGGCCGGCGTCGGTCACCGCCTCCGCGTCTTCGGGAAGGTAGAAGCGGATTTCCTTGGGGCGCGGCGCGCCGCACCCGATGCAGTAGACGTGGCGTCCGAGCTGGGCCTTCGAGCCGCAGCTCGGGCAGTCCCACCGTCCTTCGCGAATGGCCATGTGCGGGGCAGGGTATCGATTCGATTCGGCAGATGCGGCGCGGGGCCGCCGGCGTGGCGAGTGCACGTAAGATGTGCAATCGCAACGCTTCAGGCAACAGGTCACATGGAAAATCGAACACAAATAGACGATCTTTACAATCGGAGCTTCGTTACGCTATTTTTGATCTCCCGCCCTCGTTCCAGCGCTGGAGGGAGCGCGATGAAGGCCGAGGACGTGTTTGCGCGGATCAATGCCGATCACCCGGAGATCGCCGAGATCGCCCACGAGGTTGATCCGCCATTCATCCTTGCCGGGAATGTCATCCGAACCTGTACGTTGCGTGGGCTCACCCCGGAGCAACTGGCGGAACGCACGGGTCTCACGCTGCGGCAGATCCGGCGGATCCAGTGTGGCGACTCGAACCCTCGACTGCTTACGATCGCGAAGATCGCTCACGTCCTGGGGTTGACTTTGCCCGAACTGCTGGGGGAGCAGCCCTGAACCGAAGCGGCCGGAACGCTTCGGCCACCCGGGAGGAAAGATGAACTGGCGCGATCATATCAGCGTTGACCCCGAGATCTTGGCGGGGAAGCCCGTCGTGCGCGGCACACGGCTCGGCGTCGATCTTCTGCTCGAGCTCTTCGCGGCCGGCTGGACCGTCGAACAGGTGCTGACGAACTATCCCGTCCTGACGCCTGACGCGGTCAAGGCGGTGTTCGCGTATGCGAGCAGCAGCGGGTCCTCGTCACGCTCGATCGTGATTTCGGCGAGCTGATCTACCGCGATCTCGCCCCCGTACCGCCCGGCGTGCTGTACCTCCGCATCTTTTCCTCTCCCGAAGCTCCCGCGGAAATCCTCATTCGACTGCTGGGTGATCCGGGGTTTGTCATCGAAGGCCGGTTCTCTGTCATCTCTCGCGACGGCGTGCGCCAGCGTCCACTGCCGTAGAAGCCCGCCGCGGTTGACGCCGGGCGCGCGGACGGCGTATCGTGCCGGCGCATCCTCCCCTCTCCATCTCCTCACCTGGCGAAGCAGATGAACCGCCGAGAGTTCCTTGCGCGCGGCGCCGCCACGGCCGCGGGGGTGTCGCTCCTGCCGGGCGTCGCGCACGCGGCGCGGCTGCCGCTGGACGACCCCGAGTACCGCGAGCTGGCCCTGCGCGCGCTCGACGCCGCCCGCACCGCCGGCGCCACCTACGCCGACGTGCGCATCGTGCGCAACCGCAGCCAGTCCGTCTCCACGCGCGAGCAGCGGGTCACCGGCTTCCAGGACGGTGAGACCTTCGGCTTCGGCGTGCGCGTGCTGGCCGGCGGCGCCTGGGGGTTCGCCGCCAGCCGCGAGCTGAGCCTGGACGAGGTGCAGCGCGTGGCCCGCGAGGCGGTGGCGCAGGCCCGCGCCAACGCGGCCATGCGGCGCCAGCCGGTGCAGCTGGCCCCGGCGGAGCGCGTGGCCGAGGGCACCTGGCGCTCGCCCATCCGCACCGACCCGTTCGACGTGGCGGTGGAGGAGAAGGTGGCGCTGCTGCTGGCGGCCAACGACGCGGCCATGAAGGCCGGCGCGCGCTTCGCCACCTCGTCGATGTTCTTCCTGAAGGAGGAGAAGACCTTCGCCAGCAGCGAGGGGTCGTTCATCACCCAGACGGTGTTCCGCTCGTATCCGCAGATGACCGTCACCGCGGTGCGCGACAACGACTTCCAGAGCCGCATGTCCACCCCGGTGCAGCCGATGGGCCTCGGCTACGAGCACGTGCGCGACGCGCGCCTGGTGGAGAACGCGGCCGTCTGGGCGCGCGAGGCGGTGGAGAAGCTGTCGGCCAGGCCGGTGCAGCCCGGGCGCTACGACCTGGTGCTCCTCCCCTCGCACCTGTTCCTGACCATCCACGAGTCCATCGCGCACCCCACGGAGCTCGACCGCATCCTGGGCGAGGAGGCCAACTTCGCGGGAACGTCGTTCATCTCCCCCATCCAGGACTACCTGGGGAAGTTCCGCTACGGGCCCGAGATCTTCAACATCCAGGCGGAGCGCTCGGCGCCGGGGAGCCTGGCCACGGTGGGGTGGGACGACGAGGGGGTGCGGCCGGAGGAGTACCTGATCGTCCGCAACGGGATCCTGAACGACCTGCAGACCACCCGCGAGCAGGCGCCCATGCTGGCCGACTGGTACCGCAGCCAGGGCCGCCCCGTGCGCAGCCACGGCAACAGCTACGCGGAGAGCTGGTCGGCGGTGCAGTTCCAGCGCATGCCGAACGTGAACCTGCTGCCGCACCCCTCGCGCGACGTGACGCTGGAGGAGCTGGTGGCGGACGTGAAGGACGGGATCATGATCGAGGGGCGCGGCTCGTACTCGATCGACCAGCAGCGCTACAACGCGCAGTTCGGCGGGCAGGTGTTCCACGAGATCAGGAACGGGAAGGTCGGGGGGATGCTGAAGGACGTGGCGTACCAGATGCGCACCCCCGAGTTCTGGAACTCGCTGGACCTCCTCGGCGGGCGGAGCAGCTACTACGTGGGCGGATCGTTCAACGACGGCAAGGGCCAGCCCTCGCAGTCCAACGCCGTGTCCCACGGCTGCCCGCCGGCGCGCTTCCGCCAGGTGAACGTGATCAACACCGGGCGCACGGGCGGCTGATCCGCACGGCATCAATCACGTGGAGGCTCGCGGAGGTGGATGGAGATCCCCTCCGCGAGCCTCCGCGTTCTCCGTGTCCTCCGCGTGAGGTTTGTCCCCCTCGGCACGCCGCGCGACGGCGTCCATCGCACGCTCTCCACGAAGCAGGCGACGATGCGGGATCTTCTTTCCATAGAGCGGTTTACAAGCAGAAGCCCACCCCGCCGCCGATGGCCCGCAGAGCACCCGAAAGGGGGCCGCGCGCGGTTGACAACCCCCGGTGCGGGGGGATAGCTTTGCAAGTTTCCGTAAGACAACCTGTTCCGTCTTCTCGGGCCCTCTCAACCCCTCTCCGGGAGTTCTCGGCTTCCGATGTTCCAGAACCTCAAGGTCCGCCTGGGCCTGATCGCAGGACTCACCGTCCTCAGTATTCTCGCGCTCATCTACAAGCCGATCACCCTCGGCCTGGACCTCCAGGGCGGGGCGCACTACGCCATGGAGATCGACGAGTCGCGCACGGTGCTCACGCCCGAGGCGCGGCGCGACGCCATCGACCGCGCGCTCAAGGTGGTGCGCATCCGCGTGGACGAGCTGGGCGTGTCGGAGCCCGTGGTGCAGAAGGCCGGCGAGGACCGCATCATCGTGGAGCTGGCCGGGCGCACCGACCAGTCGCGGGCCAAGGAGGTGCTGCAGAAGTCGGCCTTCCTGGAGTTCAAGATCGTGCGCCCCACGAGCGAGCTGCAGGGTCTGCTGCCGCGCATGGAGGCCGCCGTCGCCGCCGCCTTCCCCAACGAGGCGCGGCCGGCCGGCACCCCGGCGGGGAACGCCGCGGGTGGGCTGCTGCAGACCAAGACGGGGCAGGACTCCACCCGCCCGGCCGACTCGCTGACCACGGCGCGCCCGCTGGAGAGCAAGTTCGCCGGCGTGGGGTCGGGGCAGCAGATCCTGATCGACACCGCGAACGTGGCCACGGTGCAGAAGTACCTGGCGCTGCCGCAGGTGCAGGCGCTTCTTCCGCGCGGCGCCCAGTTCCTGTGGGGAATGCCCTCGGCCGAGGAGCAGAAGGGCTTTGCCAGCCTCTGGTACGTGAACCGCGACGCCATCATGACCGGCGAGCACCTGCAGAACGCGCAGGCGCAGACCGACCAGTTCAACCGCCCGATCGTGGCGTTCGAGCTGTCGCGCCGGGCCGGCCGCCGCTTCGAGAAGGCCACCAGCGACCACCTGCACGAGCAGATGGCCATCGTGCTGGACGACCGCGTGTACACCGCGCCGGTGATCAACGGCGCCATCAACACGCGCGGCCAGATCGAGCTGGGCAAGGCCAGCATGGAGGACGCGTCGGACCTGGCGCTGGTGCTGCGCGCCGGCGCGCTTCCCGCGCCGCTGCACATCGTGGAGGAGCGCAGCGTGGGCCCCTCGCTGGGCGAGGACTCCATCAAGAACGGCCAGATCGCGGCCATCGTGGGGATCGGCGCGGTGATCCTGATGATGATCGCCATCTACCACTTCTCGGGCGTGCTGGCCGTGATGGCGCTGGCGATCTACGTGGTCCTGTCGCTGGGGATGCTGGCGGCGCTCGACGCCACGCTCACCTTCCCCGGCATCGCGGGCCTGATCCTCTCCGTCGGCATGGCGGTGGACGCCAACGTGCTGATCTTCGAGCGCATCCGCGAGGAGCTCGACCACGGCCGCAGCATCCGCGCGGCGGTGAACGAGGGCTTCCACCACGCCATGCGCGCGATCGTGGACTCCAACGTCTCCACGCTGATCACCTGCGCGATCCTGTTCTACACCGGCACCGGCCCCATCCGCGGCTTCGCGGTGACGCTGGCCATGGGCGTGATCGCCTCGTTCTTCACGGCCGTGTTCACCACGCGGACGTTCATGCAGCTTTACCTCGAGCGCCGGCGGGCGCAGAGCCTCTCGATCTGAGGGACGGGACCATGAGATTCTTCCAGAACGCCAACTACCCGTTCCTGCAGTGGCGCAAGCGCGCCTACCTGGTGACCGCCGCGCTGCTGGTGATGGGGATCGGTTCGATGATCTACCACTCGCTCAAGGGCGAGGGGTGGCTGAACTACGGGGTCGACTTCACCGGCGGCACGGTGGTGCAGGTGCACTTCAACCAGCCGGTGACCGCCCAGCACCTGCGCGACGCCACCAGCGCGGCGGGGCACAGCGACTGGGAGATCACCCAGTTCGGCGGCGAGAACGACTACACCGTGCGCACCCCGCGCTTCGGCCAGGAGGCGGGGCAGGACGCGCAGTCGCGCGTGCGGCAGGCGCTGTCGACGCGCTTCCAGCCGGCGCAGTACACCATCGTGCGCACCGAGGCGGTGGGCCCCAAGGCGGGCGCCGAGCTCGAGCAGCGCGCGCTGATCGCCATCCTGCTGTCGTTCGCGGCCATCCTGGTGTACCTGGCGGCGCGCTTCGAGTGGCGCTTCGCGCTGGCGGCGGTGATCGCCACGGTGCACGACATCGTGGTGACGCTGGGCTTCCTGGCGCTGACCCGCACCGAGATCTCGCTGGGCACGGTGGCAGCGGTGCTGACGGTGGTGGGCTACTCGATGCACGACACCATCATCGTGTTCGACCGGGTGCGCGAGGACCTGGGCAAGCCGCGGCACGGGCGCACCTTCCTCGATATCCTGAACAAGGCCATCAACGAGACGCTGCCGCGCACCACGCTGACCGTGGCCACGGTGATGGCCACGCTGCTGGCGCTGCTGGCGTTCGGCGGCCCGGTGATCTTCGGGTTCGCGCTGGTGCTGGTGCTGGGCATCGCCATCGGGACCTTCTCGTCGATCTTCGTGGCCAGCCCGGTGCTGTACGAGATCGAGCGGCATTTCCCGCGCAAGGAGAAGAAGGAGCAGGCGGTGCGCTCGCACTCGGCGCGCCGGCCCAACGGCAACCGCCCGCCCACCGCGCGCCGCGCCGAGGTGCCGCGCTGAACCACGGTGCGAGAGTGCGAAGGTGCGAGAGTGCGAAGGTGCGAGAGTGCGTGATCGCTCACGCCGCGCGCCGCCGGCGCTAACACGATGCAGTTGCGAAGCGAGCCGCCGCGGATACCTTCCGCGGCGGCTCGCGTTTGCAGGTGCGCTGTACGCATCGGAGATGGGGACGATGCGAGTGAACTCGCGGCTACAACGACACGCAGTCCGCCTTCGCGGACTTCTCCGGACGATGTGTCGGCGCTGATTCCAACGCACTGACGCACTTTCGCACTGACGCACTCACGCACTTTCGCACTTTCGCACTTTCGCACTTTCGCACTCACTCCGATGCAGCTGATCGACTCGCACGCGCACCTGGCCGACGAGCGCATCCTCCCCGACGTCGACGCGGTGGTGGAGCGCGCGCGGGCGGCGGGGCTGGCCGGCGTCGTCACCATCGCCACCGACGCGGAGGACGCGCGGACGAACCTGGCGCTGACGGAGCGCTTCGACTGCGTCTGGTCCACCGCCGGCATCCATCCCCATTCCGCCAGCACCTCGTCGGAGGAGACGCTGGCGGCGGTGCGCGAGCTGATCGCCCATCCCCGCGTCGTCGCGCTCGGCGAGACGGGGCTGGACTACCACTACGACTTCTCGCCGCGCGCGGCGCAGCGCGCCAACTTCGCGCGGCACCTGGAGATGGCGCGCGAGACGGGGCTGCCGGTGATCGTCCACTCGCGCGAGTCGGACGACGACCTGCGCGCCATCCTCCGCGAGGCGGGGCAGGGCACCGTGGGCGTGCTGCACTCCTTCTCCAGCGGCCGCGAGCTGCTCGATGACGCGCTGGCGATGGGATGGTACGCCTCGTTCTCGGGGATGATCACCTTCAAGAAGTTCGACGGGCTCGACTTCGTCCGCATGGTCCCCGCCGACCGCATCATGGTGGAGACCGACACGCCCTACCTCGCCCCCGTCCCCCATCGCGGGAAGACGAACGAGCCCGCCTTCGTCACCCACGTCGCGATCCGGGCCGCCGAGATCCGCGGCGAGGACCCCGCCGGGTTCGCCGCGCGGACGCTGGAGAACACCCGCCGGTTCTATGGGAAGATCGGATAGGGAAACTTCCGTTTTCGATCGATTGTGGATATTTTGCGACGAATTTTCTGCGGTCGGTCGATCCCCATCAACCCCGGAGGGCAGGATGAAGAAGCTGCACCTGGAGATCGCGGAGCTGAGCGTCGAGTCGTTCGATCCGGTGCGGGACCCCGCCTCGCCGCGAGGCACCGTGGCCGCGCGCGAGTTCACCGAGTCGACGTGCAACCAGTTCACCTGCGGCCAGACCTGCGACATCAACGACTTCAGCTGCAACAACCAGTTGACCTGCTACGGGCCGCGGTGCCCGGCCAGCCAGTATGCCACCTGCTTCCCCGTGTGCCAGACGGGCTCCATCTGCTAGGCCGGACCGGCCGGGGCGGCGGCGCGCACCGCCGCCCCGGCATCCCGCTCGACGGAATGTCGAGGCGCACTGTCGGGGCCATCGGGAGATCCACTTGCTCCTCCGGCGCGTAATGGGAGCGGCCGATCGCGATCGGGCCGCAACCCACAACGCCTGGAGGAGACGATGAAGAAGCTGAGGCTGGACCCCGAGTCGCTGCGCGTGGATTCGTTCGCCCCGCGCGCGGACGAGGACGGGCGCGGAGGGACGGTGGTGGGGCACCTCCTGCTGACCGTGGCGGAGACGTGCTACCGGCAGTACACCTGCGGCAAGACGTGCTTCGACGCGCAGACGTGCCGCATCGAGTGCCAGAGCGGCGGATACGCGTGCCCGGACACCTACTACGTCACCTGCATCCCCGTCTGCAACACCGGCGAATTCTGCTGACGGTCCGACGGGAGGCAGCCGCTGGTGGCCGCCTCCCGTCTCCAATTTTTCCTATCGCGTGATACCAACCCCCGGTGGAGTATTGGTGCCTCCAGCGAATATCGAGCTGCCGCGATGATAGATCCTTCGGCCTGCAACTGCTTGCACAGACGCTGATTACGGTCTGGCCGGCCTCGGGATGACGTCAGCGTGGAATCCGTCAGGGTGCATCAACCTCATTCGAGAGTGTGTCGGACGCCTGTGAACACGCGCCGGTTCTACGCGCCGGCGCCGGGGTGACGCCCGGCGGGGGCGAACTCGCAGCGGAAGCAGGGGATCGGCGCCCGCACGCTCTTCACGGCCACCTCGCCGGCGGCCACCAGCCCGTAGCGCTGCGGCACGCGGAGCGCGGCCACGGCGTGCGCGCTCAGCAGCACGCGGCCGGCGCCGGCGGCCGCCTCGAGGCGCGAGGCGATGCTGAGGGTGTCGCCCACGATGTCGCCGTCGCGGCCGCGCGCCACCACGCCACGGTGCACGCCCACCTGGATCTCGGGCGGCGCGATCCCCACCGCCCCGGCGGCCTGGTGGAAACGGCTGCGCAGCTCGGCCGCCGCCTCGAGCGCCTCGTCGGCGGCGGCGAAGGCCAGCACCGCCCCGTCGCCCACCGCCTTCAGCAGCTGCCCGCCGTGGTGCTCGGCGGCGCGCCGCGCCGAGGCGTGGAACACCGACGCCAGCGTGAGCGCCGCCGACTCGTCCACCGCGCGAATGCGCGTGTAGCCGAAGATGTCGGCGAACACCACCACCGCCTCGCCCTCGGCCAGCGCGGACGCGGGGATCAGCCGGTCCAGCACCCGGTCGCTGCGCGCCTCCACCCGCCGCCACACCGGCCCGCAGGCCACCGCCACCGCCGTTCCCGCCAGCCACCCGCCCAGGTTCTCGGGGAGGTGCAGCATCCCCATCAGCGCCGACGAAGCCACCCCTTCCACGGCCACGAAGAGGGAGAGGAGGATGAGCCCCACCACGCCGTAGACGGTGGCCGCGCGGATGGCCAGCCGCGGGTCGAGCGCGCCGGCGTAGAAGACTCCCACCGCCAGGCACACCGGCAGCAGCAGCACGCCGATGGAGATGAGCGACAGGAACACGATGTCGGTGACGGCCTCGGGAACGCTGGCGAACAGCGAGCCGGCCGCGTAGATCGCCACCCCCGCGGGAAACGCGAGCACCAGCGTCCAGAAAAGCGCGTAGAAGCCGGCGACCAGCCAGAGGATGCGCCGCCGCTGGACGGGTGCCGTCCGGCGGTACGCCGCGCGCAGGTTGAGCACGGCCAGCCCGATGCCGCCCAGCAGCGGCAGCAGCGTGGTCACTTCGGCGCCCACCAGCGGCAGGAGGAGCAGGGCCCAGGCGGTAAAGGCGATGGCGATGGCGGCCAGCGGCAGCGGCTGGTGCAGGGCGCGCAGCCACTCCGGCGGCCACCCGGGCGCGCGCGGGGGGATCGGCTCGGGGAAGAGCACGGTGAAGCGGAGGAGCACCGCGATGGCGGCCGGGATCAGCAGCGCCGAGAAGGTGTCCGCCGCCTGCGGCGACAATCCCATTCCGGCCGGCCAGCTGGCGCCCGCCACCGCCAGGAACAGCGCCAGCACCCGGCTCGCCGGGCGGTCCCACGCGCGCCAGACGATGCAGAGCCCGACCACCGCGATGACCAGGTCCATGACCGTGCCGAGCGCCACCGGCACCATCGCCAGCCCGCCCACGCCGTCCAGGTAGCGCGGGTTCGCGGCGAGCTCGCTGGCGTACCACTCCCTGGTGGCCCGGGCGGGGTGGGCGAAGAAGGCGATCTCCTCGAGGGTGCCGGCCAGCAGGAGGGCGGCGACGGCGGCGCGGGCGGGTCCGCGGGTGGAGAGCATGGCTGGCTCCGGGCTGAAGCGGGGCCGGACGGGGGTGGCTACACGAGAACGATGCGCCCGCGCGGCCGCGGCGGCAAGCGTTTCCGCCGCGCCCGCGGGCGGTTGCTGCGCCGGTGCGGGAACCGTAGCTTGCGACCGGTAAAACCGAATCTCGCCCGAACACGCGCCGGACCGAATGCCACGCCGTATCCACATCCTCCCCGAGAAGCTCGCGAACCAGATCGCCGCCGGGGAGGTGGTGGAGCGGCCCGCGTCGGTCGTGAAGGAGCTGGTGGAGAACGCGCTCGACGCGGGGGCGACGCGCATCGAGATCACCGTGCGCAACGGCGGGAAGACGGAGATCCGCGTGGCCGACGACGGGCACGGGATGGGGCGCGAGGACGCGCTCCTCTCCGTCGACCGGCACGCCACGAGCAAGATCCGCAGCGAGGCGGACCTGGCCGCCATCCGCACCCTCGGCTTTCGCGGCGAGGCGCTCCCCTCCATCGCCTCCGTCTCGCGCTTCGCGGTGGAGACGGCGGAGCGCGACGGCGACGGCACGCGGGTGATGGTCACCGGCGGCCAGGTCGCCGGCGTGGAGGAGTGCGCGCGGCGCCGGGGGACGACGGTCTCCGTCCGCTCGCTCTTCTTCAACGTTCCCGCGCGTGCCAAGTTCCTGCGCTCCACCGCCGCCGAGAACCGCGCCATCGGCGAGGTCGTGACCATGCTGGCGCTGGCGCAGCCGCACGTGGCCTTCACGCTGGACTCGGGCACGCGCGACGTCCTGGCCCTCCCCGCCGCGGCCACGGTGGCGGAGCGCATCGCCGCGCTGTGGGGCGGCGACGCGGCGGACGAGCTGATCCCCGTGGCCCACCGCGACGGGAGCGTCGCCGTCACGGGCCTCGTCCAGCGGCCGCACAACTCGCGGCCGGGCGGGCGCAAATCCTATCTCTTCGTCAACGGCCGCGCCTTCACCGACCGCTACCTGGTGAAGGCGGTGGACCGCGCCTACCGGACGACGATCCCGCAGGGCGTCTATCCCTCGCTCTTCCTCTTCCTCGAGGTGCCCGACGGCGAGGTGGACGTGAACGTGCACCCCGCCAAGGCCGAGGTGCGCTTCCGCGACCGAATCGGCGTGGAGCGCGCCATCGAGGAGGGGGTGCGCGCCGCGCTCGCCGGGCTGGAGAGCACGCCGGCGATCGGCCGCCGCGCCGTCGCCGAGCCGGAGCCGGGCGGCTACGGGGTCGCCCCCGGCTACGGCGTGAAGCACCTGCGCGAGGCGCGGGCGGCGTTCGGCGCCGCGCCGGCGTCGGTGCCGTCTGATGGGGACGGGGGGGTGGCGCCGGCCGAGCCGTTCGAGCCGCAGATGGCGCTGTTCGTCACCGGCGGCGGCGCGCCCGCGGCTCCGGCGTCTCCCGAGGCGACGTCCCCCTCCGCGCCGGCCGAGCTGATCGGGCCCGCGGCGATGATGTGGCAGGTGCACAACACCTACATCCTCGCGGAGACGCGCTCCGGGCTCATTCTCGTCGACCAGCACTCGGCGCACGAGCGGGTGCTGTACGAGGAGATCGTGCGCGGCTTCGACCGCGGCGAAGCGGCCAGCCAGCGCCTCCTCTTCCCCATCACCCTGCGCCTGTCGCCGGCGGAGTATGCGATGGTGGAGCAGGTGCGCGGCGTCCTCGAGCGCGCCGGGTTCGAGGTGGAGCCGTTCGGCGGGCGGGCGATCATCGTGCACTCCGTTCCCAATCCCCACCCGTACTTCGACGCGGAGCGCTGCCTGCGCGAGATGATCGCGGAGCTGACCGGCGGCTCGCCGCTGGTGGACAGCGCGCGGACGCAGCACCAGCGGATCGCGCTGACGATGGCGTGCAAGGGCGCCATCAAGGCCGGGCAGAAGCTGACGCAGCGGGAGATGACGGAGCTGTTCGACCGCCTGTTCGCCACCGAGCTGCCGTACCACGACATCCACGGCCGCCCCACGGTGATCCAGCTCTCCATCGCCGAACTGCACCGCCGGTTCGGGCGAAGCGGGTGAGGGGAGCGATGTCGATCCGGGCGAGATTTCGGTGCAACCTGTCGAATCGCGTGCGGGGCCGGCTATAGATCCTTCGGCCTGCAACCTATTGCGCGGACGCTGGTTACGGTCTGGCCGGCCTCAGGATGACGTCGAAGGAACTTCGAGTGGAAGGGTGATTGGTGAACGAGGCGACGGAGCGGCCGCAGGCGCTGGCCATCGTCGGCCCCACGTCGTCGGGGAAGACGGCGCTGTCGATCGAGGTCGCCGCGCGGCTGGATGGCGAGGTGATCTCGATGGACTCGCGCGCCGTGTACCGCGGGATGGACATCGGCACCGCCAAGCCGTCGCCGGAGGAGCGCGGCGCGGTGCCGCACCACGGGATCGACATCGCCGAGCCGTCGGAGCGCTTCAACGCCGGGCGCTGGGCCCGCTACGCGCGCGAAAAGATCGCGGAGATCCGCGGCCGCGGGCGCGTGCCGATGCTGGTGGGCGGCACCGGCTTCTTCCTGCGCGCGCTGACGGACCCCATCTTCCGTGAGCCGGAGATGGACCCCGCGCGCCGCGCCGAGGTCGCGCGCGAGCTGGCGGAACTGCCGGACGCGGAGCTGCATCGCCGGCTGGCCGAGAAGGACCCGGAGACGGCGGGGCGGCTGCGCGAGTGGGGCGGGCGGCAGCGCCTGCTGCGCGCGCTGGAGGTGCCGCTGCTGACGGGAAAGCCGCTGTCGTGGTGGCACCGCAACTCGCCGCCCGAGGCGCCGGGCGTGCCGGTGCTGGCGTTCGCGCTGGACGTCCCCCGCGAGCGCGTGTACGCCACCGTCGACGCGCGCGTGGACGCGATGGTGCGCGCCGGGCTGGTGGACGAGGTGCGGTCGCTCGTTTTGCGCTACGGCGAGGACGCGCCGGGGCTGAACGCGCACGGCTATGCGGAGCTGATCCCCCATCTCCGAGGGGAGCGGACGCTGGATGAGGCGCTGGAGCTGGTGCGCCGCAACACGCGCGCGTACACGAAGCGCCAGCAGACCTGGAACCGCCGCCAGCTCCCCGCCAGCGCCGTCCACCTCGACGCCACGCGCCCCCGCGCCGAGCTGGTCGACGAGATCGCCGCCGCCTGGCGTGCCGCCGTGGGGACCTGATCGCGCCACGCCGGGTACGCGGGCAGACCGGCAGGTCAGCCGGCGCCACGATCCGACGCTGGATGATGAGCCGAACAGCCTCGCGCAGTCTGCGAGGCTTCCCGTGAGTCGTAGCCGCGGCTTCAGGCGCCTGTTTGAGGTCGGCGCGGATGTCTTTCTGCAGGACTGGGCACTGGGCACTCGGCACTGGGCACTCTTGATGAAAATCGGCATCACCTGCTACCCGACGTACGGCGGCTCGGGCGCCATCGCCACGGAGCTGGGGATCGAGCTCGCCGAGCGCGGGCACGAGATCCATTTCATCTCCTACGCCCAGCCCTTCCGCCTTCCCCACTTCATGGAGCGCGTCTTCTTCCACGAGGTGGAGATGGTCCACTATCCCCTCTTCGAGCACAACAACTACTCGCTGGCGCTGGCCGCGGTGATGCACGAGGTGTCGCTGCGCGAGGGGCTCGACGTGCTGCACGTGCACTACGCTATCCCCCACGCCACCAGCGCGTGGATCGCCAAGGAGATGCTGGGCCCGCAGCACCCGGTGAAGCTCGTCACCACGCTGCACGGCACCGACATCACCCTGGTGGGCCAGGAGCGCAACTTCTGGGAGATCACCCGCTTCTCCATCCAGAAGTCCGACGGGATCACCGCCGTCTCCGACTACCTCAAGCGCGAGACGGTAGATGCCTTCCGCCTCCCCGACGACTCGATCGAGGTGATCCCCAACTTCGTCGACCCGGAGCTCTATACGCGCCAGCGCTATCCCTGCTGGAAGACGGCGTTTCTCCGCGACGGCGAGAAGCTGGTGCTGCACGTCTCCAACTTCCGCGCGGTCAAGCGCGTGCGCGACGTGGTGCGCACCTTCGCGCGGCTCACGCGCGAGGTCCCCAGTCGCCTGGTCTTCGTCGGCGACGGGCCCGAGCGCCCCGAAGCGGCCGACGAGGCGCGGCAGCAGGGGATCACCGACCGCGTGGTCTTCCTGGGGAAGCAGGACTCCGTCGCCGAGATCATGGCCTGCGCCGACCTGCTGATCCTGCCCTCGCAGAACGAGTCGTTCGGCCTGGTCGCGCTCGAGGCGATGGCCAGCGGCGTGCCGGTGATCGCGTCGCGCGTGGGCGGGCTGCCGGAGGTGGTGGACCACGGCGAGAACGGCTTCCTGGCCCCCGTGGGCGACGTGGAGGCGATGGCCGACGGCGCCGCGCAGATCCTGCGCGACGAGGAGACCTGGCGCCGCTTCAGCGAGGCCGCGCGCCGGAGCGCGGTGGAGCGCTACAGCGTCGAGAAGGTCATCCCCCACTACGAGCGCTACTACGAGCGCATCGTGAACGGCGCGAAGCCGAAGGAGCCCGCGATCGCGCTCGCCGGGGCGGGGGAGGGGTGATGGAGATCGGTTCGGCGGATGCATTTACCGATCTGCGCCATGGTGATGCGACGACGCTGCCGGGCGAGGCGCTGTGGCTGATCGAGGCGGCGCTGGCGGAGGACGTCGGGCCTGGCGACTTCACCACGCTGTGGACCGTGCCCGCGGAGCGCCGGGCCGTGGCGCGCATCGTGGCCAAGGCGCCGGGGGTGATCGCGGGAAGCGAGGTGGCGGTGGAGGTGTTCCGCCGCGTCGATCCCTCGCTCGCCGTCAAGGTCGTGGCGGGCGACGGGACCGCCGTCTCGGCGGGGGACGAGGTGATGCGCATCTCCGGCCCGGCGCGGTCGATCCTGACGGCGGAGCGGACGGCGCTCAACTTCCTGCAGCAGCTCTCCGGCGTGGCGACGGTGACGCGCCGCTACGTCGACGCCATCGCGGGCACGGGCGCGCGGGTGATCGACACGCGCAAGACCACGCCGGGGATGCGGTGGCTGGAAAAGGCCGCGGTGGTCGCGGGTGGCGGGGCCAACCACCGCGGCGGCCTGTACGACATGGTGATGATCAAGGACAACCACATTGCCGCGGCGGGCGGGATCACCGCGGCGGTCGAGGCCGTGCGCGCGGGGAACGACCGCCGCCTGCGCGTGGAGGTGGAGACGACGGATCTCGCCGAGGTGCGCGAGGCGCTGGCCGCGGGCGTGGACCGCATCATGTTCGACAACATGACGCCGGAGGCGATGCGCGAGGCGGTCGATCTCGTCCGGTCCGTCGACGTTGCGCGGCCGGAGACGGAGGCGTCGGGCGGGATCACGCTGGAGACGATCCGCGGCTACGCGGAGACGGGCGTGGACTTCATCTCCGTGGGCGCGCTGACGCACTCGGCGCCGGCGCTGGACCTGTCGCTGCGGCTGGAGGCGGCCCGGGCGTGATCGAGCTGCGCGCCGACCGCTGGGAAGGCGCCACCGCCGGCGAGCTGGCGGCGCGCTGGGGACTTCCCGCGGTGCACCTCTTCGCCCGCGCCGGCTCCACCAACGACGTGGCCCGCGCCTTGGCGGAAGAGGGCGCGCCCGCGGGGACGGCGGTGCTGGCGGAGGAGCAGGTCGCGGGGCGGGGACGAGGCGGGAAGGGATGGCAGTCGCCGCCGGGGCTGGGGATCTGGCTGTCGGTGATCCTGCGCCCGGGCGCGCTGGCCGCGCCGGGGCTGCTGCCGATCCTGGTCGGCCTGGCCGCGGCGGAGGCGCTCGATCCCTTCCTCCGCCCCGCGCGCGTGGCCATCAAGTGGCCGAACGACCTCCATCTCGCCGGCCGCAAGCTGGCGGGGATCCTGTGCGAGGGAAGCTGGGACTCCGGCGTCCCCGGCCACGTGGTCGCGGGGATCGGCATCAACGTCCTCCACTCCCTCGGCGACTTCCCCCCCGAGCTGCGCGAGACGGCGACCTCGATGCGCATCGCCGCGGGGTGGATGCCGCCGCGCGCCGACGTGGCGGGCGCCGTGGCCCACGCGATCGTCCGCCGCGTCGCGGAGCCGCCGCCGGAGCTCGGCGGCGCCCTGCTCGACGCGCTGCGCGAGCGCGACGCGCTGCTCGGCCGGCGCGTGCGCGTCACCGGCGCGGAAGCCATCTCCGGCACCGCCATGGGCGTCACCCCCGCCGGCGCGCTCCTCGTCCGCACCTCCGCCGGCGCGCTGAAGACGGTCCGCTCCGGCACCGTCCGCCTGGCGGAGACGGCCGCGGCACCCGAGTAGCGCCGCGGATCTCCCCGCCGCATCCCCCGTCTCCCCTCAGCCGGTGCAGGTCGTGCCGGTGCACTGCGGCGCGAACACCGTCTCGCACAGCAGCGGCACGGTGGCGCAGAACTGGGTCGGGCAGCCGTTGTGCGTCGCGTCGCACGGCAGGCCCGAGGCGCCGTGCGCGTGCATCGTCCCGCGCAGCGCGTGCGTCTCGCGCCCGGTCGCGAACGAATCCACACTCACCGAATCGAGCTCCAGCCTCAGCTTCCTCATCGTCTCCTCCTCGTCTTCGTCGGGTCGCCGTGATGCGGGCGGAGCCCGTCGCGCCGCAAACCGGGGGCCGGGCGCGGGCGGCTGGCACCCGGCCTGCGTAGGTTCGCGCGCAAAACCACGCGGACGGAGACGGAGAATGGCGGAGCACGCGCGGAAGAATCACCGGCCCCAGCGGACGCCCCGGCAGGAGCGCTCGGGAAAGGCGCTGGTCGACGGCTCCAACGTGGCGCACAGCAGCGAGGGCGGGCAGGGGCGCCTGCGCAACATCGAGCTGGTGGTGGAGAAGCTGAAGGAAGACGGCTTCGAGCCCATCGTGGTTGCCGATGCGGCGCTCCGCCACCAGATCGACGACACCGCGCGCTACGAGGCGCTGATCGACGCCGGCGAGATCCGGCAGGCGCCCGCGGGGACGGACGCGGATTTCTTCATCCTCTCCTTCGCCCGCGAGCTGGACGCCAACATCGTGTCCAACGACCGCTTCCGCGACCGGCTGGAGAGTTTCCCCGACGCGCGCGACCGCATCATCCGCTACATGATCGTGGAGGACGAGGTCGTGTTCGAGAAGCGCAACCGCCGCCGCCGCAAGCAGTAACAGAATCTGGCCCACGCAGAGCAGCAGAGGCAGCAGAGATGAGTTCTCCGCTGCCTCTGCTGCTCTGCGTGAGCCCTGTTTTCTTCCGTTGCTTCGCGATCAGACCGGCACGGCCGAGCCGCGGAAGGCGGCCAGGCGCTGCTCCACCTCGGCGCGGTCGGGCGCGGAGGGCATCAGCTCGAGGTAGCGCTCCAGGTCGCACGCGGCGTCGTCGGCGCGCTCCAGGTCGGCCAGCGCGGCCGCGCGGTTGCGGTACAGCACCGGGTTCGACGGCTCCAGCGCCACGGCGCGGTCCAGGTCGGCCAGCGACTCGGCCAGGCGCCCGGCGCGGTAGAGGAGCGCCGCCCGGTTCGAGAGGAGCACCGCCTGCGCCGGATCGAGCGCGAGCGCGGCGTCGTACTCCTCCAGCGCCTCGTCGGTGCGGCCCAGCACGTCCAGCGCGTGCGCCCGGCCGGCGTGCGCCAGCTTCACCCCCGGGTCCAGGTCGATCGCCCGCGCGTAGGCCGCCTCGGCCTCCTGCATGCGCCCCAGCCGGCGGAAGCACTGGCCCAGGTTGGTCCACACCTCGGCGTAGGGCGGGCTCAGGCGGATGGCCTCGTGGTAGTCGCGGATCGCCTCGTCGTACCGGCCCAGCTTCAGGAGCACGTTCCCCCGCTCGTTGAAGTACTCCGAGTAGTTGGGGTCCATCTCCATGGCGCCGCGGAAGTACTCGATCGCCTTCTCGTAGTCGCGGGTGGCGGTGTAGACCTGGGCGATGTTGTAGAGCAGCACCGAGCGGTGCAGCCGGTGCCGGTCGCCCGGGACGTACTCCTCGAGCTGGTCGAACCCCGCGCGGCAGAGCTCCACGGCCTCGGCGGGGCGGCCCTGCCGGTGGCGGACCAGCGCCAGCCCGTTGTTCAGGAAGACGCGCAGGAAGTGCCGGGTCTCGGGAACGATGGAGGGTGCGTCGAGCAGCGCCAGCGCCTCGAGGAGGTAGTGCTCGGCCTTGTCGGGGTCGCGCTCGGGAAGGAAGCGGGCGTGCAGCATGGCCATGATGTAGCAGACCCGCGCACGGTCGGTGGGGTCGGTGATCTTCTCCAGGGCCTCGCTCCGCACCACCTCGTGGGCGCGCTCGGGCTGCCCCGCGGCCACCAGGCAGCCGAAGATGCTCCCCACCAGGTTCCAGCGCGTGTAGTACCCGACGCCCGTTCCCAGCGTGGCCAGGTTCGCCAGCACCGGGTCGGCGAAGCGCAGCGCGTCTTCGTAGAAGCCGCGATGGTTGTAGCGCCCCAGGGCGAACGCCTGCCAGGTCGGCGCGTTCTCGGGGAACTCGCTCTCCAGCCAGTACCGGATCAGCTCCGGGATGCGGTCCTCCATCTCCTCGAAGTTCCGCTTGATCTGCTCCTCGAGCTCCCGTGCCAGGCGCGTCATCTCCGCGGGCGTGCGCGGAACCACCCGGTCCGGGGCAAGGTCCAGGCGCACCACGCTGGCCGGGAGGCGGTCGCCGATCTGCTCGAGCGCCTCGGCCGCGCCGCCGGGCTCCACGGCCAGCAGCAGGGTCAGCCCGAACTCGCGCCCGCGGCGGCGCACCAGCTCGCGGAAGAAGCGGCGCACCAGCGCGCCGGCACGGTCGTAGTCGTCGCACGCCAGCACCCGCGCCGGGTGCGACGGGGCCACGCGCGAGAGGGTGTCGAGCAGGTCGATGATCCCGTGCGGGATGCGGTAGGCGCGGTCCATCGCGTAGTTCCGCACCGCCTCGACGCCCACGGCCGATTCGGTGAGGGTGGACTCGACGCCCAGCGTTCGCTTCAGCGTGGGGAGAACCGCCGCGATCTCGCGTGCGTGCTTCTCCAGCAGCGCGGGGTCGTGCGCCTCGGCCAGGGGAAGCACGCCGCCCAGCAGGGTGTTGACCCCCGCCCAGAGCCCGTTCTCGCTGACGTCGCAGGGGAGGAGCCGGGCGCCGCCGGCCTCTCCGCCGGCGCGGCCGA
Organism: Longimicrobium sp.; assembly: GCA_036377595.1. Classification (NCBI taxonomy): domain Bacteria; kingdom Pseudomonadati; phylum Gemmatimonadota; class Longimicrobiia; order Longimicrobiales; family Longimicrobiaceae; genus Longimicrobium; species Longimicrobium sp. The sequence continues at coordinate 36,291 of DASUYB010000120.1, forward strand.
TCCACTCCGTCAGGACCCGGCGGCGGCTGCTGCCGCGGGGCGCTTCCAGCACGATCACGCGGCCGGCGGCGGCCGTGGGGGCGGGCAGCTCTCGCTCCACTTGCATCTTGGGCTCTTCTCCGTCGGACGGTGGCCGGCATGGCCGGCGGGTGGAGGTGGAGGGTGGCCGGCCGCGGGGTGCGCGGCCGGCCTGTTACGGCTCAGGCGGTCGGGGGCGGCAGGGTGCTCTGTCCCTGGCACCACGGCGCCTCGGGGCACTCCCAGCAGTCGTACGTGGCGGCGCTGGTGTTGAGCGTGTCACTGCCGTAGGGGTCGAGCGTGAACATCTCTCCTCCTCCGTGAAGTGGGATAGGAAACAACTGGCGGGATGATCATATGCGTAGAATCATTATCAGTCAAGATATGTGTAAACGTACGATTCCACGCACTCGGTGCGGAGAATGTCGCGATGAGTAAAAAAACCAGTGAGAATGCTGGTTTTCGTGTGCTTCGCTTCGATTCAAGATTGCAAACTGGGGGATAGCGTCTTGTAGAAGCGTGATTCAGCAGCCCTCGCGATCTGCAAACGCATCCAGGGTGACGTGGAGATCGTCCGAGTCGGCGTGGTTGCCCGCGCTCGTCCGCGAGGCTACCTTTCCGCCGCCAATCCCCTCCGCAGTTTCCGCGAGAGCCAACCCCCGCAGCACGCTTCGGGTCCTTGAGAGACGTCACGCTCTACCAGGGCGACGGCCAGGGCTGGGTCGAGGTCATCACCGGCGTGATGTTCTCGGGCAAGTCCGAGGAGCTGATCCGCCGCGTACGCCGCGCGCTGATCGCGCGCCGCCGCGTGCAGGTGTTCAAGTCCGCCCTCGACGACCGCTATCACGGCATCGGCCACGTCAGCTCGCACGACGGCACCGGCGTGGACGCCGTGCCCGTGCGCTCCAGCCTGGAGGTGGCGCAGCGGGTCCATCCGCAGACGCAGGTCATCGCCATCGACGAGGCGCAGTTCCTGGACGACGGGATCGTCGACGTGATCAGCGCGCTGGCCGACCGCGGCGCGCGGGTGATCGTGGCGGGGATCGACATGGACTTCCGCGGCGAGCCGTTCGGGCCCATGCCGCGCATCCTGGCGCTGGCCGAGGCGGTGGACAAGCTGCACGCCATCTGCATGGTCTGCGGGGCGTCGGCTACGCGCAACCAGCGGCTGGTGAACGGCGAGCCGGCGCCGTACGAGGGCCCGGTGGTGCAGGTGGGCGGGCACGAGAGCTACGAGGCGCGCTGCCGTCGGTGCCACCAGGTGCCGAGCGCCGGCCGCTACCAGATGGACCTGCTCGAGGCCATCGAGGCCGAGCCCGTGGAGGCGCGCGTGCTGACCATCGACAGCCTGCGCAAGCGCGCATAGCGCATCCTCAGGCGTCCCGAAGAGAACGGCCGCGCACCGGAGCCCGGTTGCGCGGCCGTCTTACTTGATCCCAGGCTCCGCATCAGGTGGGCGTTCGTCGATACCCGCGCGGAACTCCGCTGTCACCAACGGCGCGTGCGTGGAGCACGAAGAACGCAGCACTTTCGCCGCTCTGGTTACGGTTTCGGAACGTCGCTCGCGGAGCCGACGGCTGACGGATGGGTTGTATCTCTAGAAAATATTGTCCTAAATCTGTCGATACTGATATGCTGCCCCGTTCATCTCCAGCAATTTCATCCAAATGGCTTTGCGAGTTCTGTCGCAGAATGTAGCAGCGATCAAACCACTCCCCTTTTTGGCCGTTTGCCGTTATCAATAGTGCACGTTCCGCCACCACCGGGAACGCGCTGGCCCGATCTTCGCGTTGGGCGCGCGCCGTTAGCCCGGTAAACAAACGATGTGCAGAGGACCTCGCGCGCCCAATGAGGCGCGCCGCAGCCCATGAGGCAACCCAGGGAGCCGTGAGATGGCGAAGCGTTACGAAGTGGAGATCACCTTCCAGCAGACGGTGCGCTACGCCGTCGATGCCGTGACCCGCAAGGCCGCGGAAGACCTGGCGCTGGAGCAATGGCGCGAGGGCGACGAGGCCAACGCCGTGGGAAGCGAGTGCTGCGACCTGGTGGCGGTGTGCTCGGCCGAGGTGCCGAACGGCGAAGGGTGCGCGCGCGACGCCGACAAGGCGTTCCGCTACCTGCGGGACCGCGAGCTGGTGATCGAGATGCTGGACGACGACGCGTTCAACCCCAGCGTCCACGACGCGGTGAGCGCCGAGGACGTGGCCATCCACCTGGGGTGGCGCCGGAAAGACCGCATCCCCGACACCGCCCGCGCCGGCCGCGCGCTGGACGCCCTCTGCAGGTCACGCCGCGTCGTCTGCTTCACCCGCCCCAGGGTCCGCGCCGGAGAGCGCGGCGAGATTCGCCTCTTCTGCACTCCCCAACATCTCGAAAAGCTGACCAACCTCCTCGAGCCGGAGCTCGCGGGGGTGTAGCCGCTTCCCGGGTGGGCGATACTCGACGCGAACGGCCGCCGATCCGGCGGCCTTTTGCTTTTCTGGCGATGAAAAAGCAGGCCGGAGCATTCCCGCTCCGGCCTGCCGCGTCCCGTGACCGTGATGGAGATCAGTCGCCCATCTCCGACGCCACCCGCAGCGGGCGCTTGCCGCGGCGCGCGCGGCCCATCAGCTCGAAAACCATCACGGGGACTGCCAGAAGCATCGACAGGATCAGCGCCACGTCGGCCACGTTGCCGGGCGGCAGCCAGAGGCCGGCCCAGTGGATCGACAGGTAGTCGGTCACGCCCCAGTGCACCACGCGCTCGCCCAGGTTCCCCAGCATCCCGCCCATCATCAGTCCCGCGAAGGCCCACGCCCACCCGCGCTGGCCACGCGGCAGGCGATGCCCGCGCTGCACGATCTCCAGCAGCAGCACGGCGCCCAGCACCGCCGCGCCCGCCGCGATCACCATCCGCGAGGCCAGCGGCAGGTTGCCCCAAAGCCCCAGCACCATGGCCGGGTTGCGCACGTGCCAGAACGCCACGCGGTTGGGGACGACCTCGCGCAGCACGCCGAGCGGGACGCTGCGCGCGACGAGGTACTTTACCGCCCAGTCGAGCAGCGCCACGGCGAGCGCGATCAATCCGGCGGGGATCCAGCCGCGCATCGGCTCGCGGTCGGCCGCGCGACGGTTCGGCCGGGCGTCGCGTGGGGTGAGGCGGAAATGTCGGTGAACGGGGGAGATCGGGTGGGTCGAATCGGCCACGGATCAAGGCTCCACGGGTGATGGTGTCCGCTCCGTCGGACCGGCCTTTTCCTCAAGATGCGCACCGATGCGGCAACCGGATTGTCTCCATCTCCGGAAATGCTGGAATATCAGGAACTTGCCGCGAAGATGGTGAACGAAGGCATACGGCTGGTCACGAGATTCCGTGCGCACTACATGTGTTCTCCGTGCCACAGGTGTACCAGCGCTGTCCCGCGCATCTCCGCACTTTGTCGCGGAGACGCGAAAACGCCGCGACGTCCTGCCGTCGCGGCGTCCCCTGCTGCGTTCGCGATGTCGCTCAGTCGCCCGTAGCCGCCTCCACCGCCGCGGGCTCGGCGAGCGGGTCCTTGCCGCGGCGCGAGCGGCCGATCAGCTCGAACAGGATCACGGGGATGGAGAGCGGCATCGACAGGAAGAGCGCGATGTCGGCCAGGTTCCCCGGCGGCAGCCAGTAGTCGCCCCAGCGCAGGGAGATGTAGTCCGTGACGCCCCAGTGCACCACGCGCTCGCCCAGGTTCCCCAGCATCCCGCCCAGCACCAGCCCGATGAACACCCACGCCCACGCCCGGTGCCGGCGCGGGAAGCGGTGGCCGCGTCCCAGGATCTGCAGCAGCACGACGGCGCCCAGCACCGCGGCCACGACGGCGATCACCTTGCGCGTGCCCAGCGGGAAGTTCTCCCACAGCCCCAGCACCATGGCGGGGTTGCGCACGTGCCAGAACGCCAGCCGCCCGGGGATCACCTCGCGCAGGTCGTCGAGCGGAATGTTGAGGGCGATGAGGAACTTGGTCGTCCAGTCCAGCAGCGCCACGCCCAGCGCGATCAGCGCGGTGGGAATCCAGCCGCGCATCGGCTCGCGGTCCGCCGCGCGCCGCCCGGGCGAGCGCTCGGGCTCGACCCGCGCCCGGCGATGCCCCAGCGCCCGCCTCGCGGCTCTGCGGATCGGGTGGTTCGAAGGGCTCACGTGATGGTGCTCCACCGGTTTACGTGTATCGTCTCACCACCCGTGCAGATTCAAGATGCGGGCCGATGGTGGATCTCACCCGCGAATTCTTACCAGATTTGAAAACAGCAAGGTTCACGCAGAGTCAGCAGAGTCAGCGGAGAACAGCAGCCGGCTGCAGCCGTTCTCTCTGCTGACCCTGCTGACTCTGCGTGACAAAATTCTTTCTGGTATTCCGCTTATGGGCAGGGGCAGCGCTGGGGGATGTCGCTGCCGAAGCTCTGGCAGAAGCCGCAGGTGTCGTCGGCGAGGTTGACCGTGTAGTCCTGCGTGGTGCAGCCCACGCAGCTCAGCGCGTTGTTGTTGGTGGGGCAGGTCGTTCCGGTGCCGCCGGTGCCGCCCGTTCCGCAGGTACCGGTGGCGGGGCAGTCCATCGGGTCGCCGGTCTCGAACACGCAGATCAGCTGGCCGCAGGTCTGCGGGCCGCAGGTGTTCTCGGGGCCGCAGGTGCTGCCGCGGAAGGTGCCGTATCCCCGCACGGTGCCCGTCTCGGGCAGGCGCGCGGCGGTGGTGAACGACTCCACGGCCAGCTCGCCGACGTCCAGCTTCAGCTTCCTCATCGGATCTCCTCTTGCGGGGGATGGGGTCGAACGCGCGAGATGCGTCATTCGTGGGATTGATCATTGAAGGAATCCGCAGGTAAACGCAATCTCCATCCATCCCACCACCTCCGTTTTACGCCATTTCCGATCCGGTGCCGATCTCGTAGGACGGCGGCGCTTCCCACGCCCGTCTTCGCTTGCATTCGCGCGCATCCTCCGCCAAACTACCGGCTTACGCTCAGGCCACCCCGCGCGAGTGACGCGGCGCGGGCAACGATGTGAACCGACTCCGGACCGGGACCCTGTTCGAGTTCGAGGTACAGGCGACGGAAGGCGCCGCGCGCGCCGGCGTGCTCACGCTGCCGCACGGGCAGGTGCGCACGCCGGTGTTCATGCCCGTGGGCACGCAGGCCACGGTCAAGACGCTGACCCCCGAAGAGGTGGAGGCGCTCGGCGCGCAGATCATCCTGGGGAACACCTACCACCTCTATCTCCGCCCCGGGCACGAGGTGGTGCGCGAGATGGGCGGGCTGCACCGCTTCCAGGGGTGGACGAAGCCGATCCTGACCGACTCGGGCGGCTTCCAGGTGTTCAGCTTGAGCGACATCAGCACCATCGCCGAGGACGGGGTGGAGTTCCAGAGCCACATCGACGGCTCGCGCCACCTGTTCACCCCCGAGCGGGTGATGGAGATCGAGCGGGCGCTGGGGGCCGACATCATCATGGCCTTCGACCAGTGCCCGCCCGGCCAGTCGAGCCGCGAGGTGGCCACGGAGGCGTACGAGCGCACGCTGCGCTGGCTGGCGCGCTGCCGCACGGCGTTCGAGCGCATCACCGCGGAGGACGACGAGCCGCGGCAGACGCTCTTCCCGATCGTGCAGGGCGGCATCCACCCGGAGCTGCGCATCGCCTCGGCGCGGGGGACGCTGGACAGCGGCGACTGGCACGGAATTGCCATCGGCGGGCTGAGCGTGGGCGAGCCGAAGCCGGTGATGTACGAGATGATCGACGTGGTGCGCCCCGAGCTGCCGGACCGGCTCCCGCGCTACCTGATGGGCGTGGGGTACCCGGACGACCTGCTCGAGGCGATCGGGCGCGGCATCGACATGTTCGACTGCGTGGCGCCCACGCGGAACGGGCGCAACGGCGCGGTGTGGATCACCGCCGAGGGGCAGGTGAACATCAAGCAGCGCCGCTTCCTGACCGACGCGGGGCCGCTGGACCCCGACTGCGGCTGCTACACCTGCACGCGCTACACCCGGGCGTATCTCCGCCACCTGTTCGTGGCGGGCGAGGCGCTGAGCATGCGGCTGCTGTCGATCCACAACCTGCACTTCCTGGTGAACCTGGCCACGCAGGCGCGCGAGCACATCCTGGCGGGCGACTACGGGAGCTGGAGCCGCGCCTGGCTGGACCGGTTCAGCGCCGGGAAAGCGGCGTCGATGGCGCGGGGGTAGAAAGAACGAGCTGGCATTCGCGCCGTGCCCGGTTCGTGCACGCCACGAGCGAAGCGAGCCCGTCCCTCCCCCAGTCGGTTTTGGGGGAGGGACAGGCGCGAAGCGCCAGGGAGAGGGCGGGACAGCGGCGGATCGCGAGGAATCGGATACCGTGCAGGAACCGCCGGGGTACAATCGAGCAGAGCCAACCGAATACCGATCACGGAGACGGATAGATGGACATCGCGACGCTGATGCTGGCGCAGTCACAGGGAGCCAACCCGCTGGGGACGCTCATCTTCCCCATCGCCATCCTCGCCATCTTCTACTTCATCCTGATCGTCCCCCAGCGGCGGCAGCTGAAGGAGCACCAGAACCTGGTGGCCGCGCTGCAGAAGGGCGACCAGGTGGTCACCGCGGGCGGGCTGGTGGGCGAGATCACGGGGATCAAGGACGACGTGGTGCAGCTGCGCACCGGCTCGTCGACCGTGCTGGTGGAGAAGAGCCGCATCGTCAAGCGCACCGGGGGCGCCGGGGCCGACAAGCCGGCCGCGGGGAACTGACGACATGCCGCTGCTGAAGATCGAGCTGCTGGGCTCGGACGTGCTGCGCCGCCGCGCCGACGAGGTGGAGGCGGCGGGGACCGACGCCGAGCTCGACAGGCTCATCGACGACATGTTCGAGACCATGTACGACGCCCGGGGGATCGGCCTGGCGGCGCCGCAGATCGGCCTGTCCAGGCGCCTGATCGTGGTGGACGTGGGCGACGAGTCGGGGAAGGACGTGGGCCCGTTCGCGCTCTTCAACCCGCGCATCCTCGAATCCAGCGCCGACACCGAGAAGCAGGAGGAGGGGTGCCTCAGCATCCCCGGCGTCACCGGCTCGGTCGAGCGGCCGTACAGCGTGGTGGTGGAGGGGCTGGACCGGAAGGGCGAGCCGGTCCGCATCGAGGCCGAGGCCATGCTGGCGCGCTGCCTCCAGCACGAGATCGACCACCTCGACGGCGTGCTGTTCATCGACCGGATGTCGCCGCTCAAGCGCAACATGGTGCTGCGCAAGTACCGCAAGCAGGCCGCCTCGTGAGGATCGTCTTCTGGGGGACCCCGGAGTTCGCGCTTCCCGCGCTGCGTGCCCTCGGAGACGAGGGGCACGACGTGGCCGCGGTGGTCACCCAGCCCGACCGTCCGGCCGGACGCGGCCGCGCGGTCACCCCGTCGTGCGTGAAGGAGGAGGCGGAGCGCGAGGGCATTCCCGTCCTCCAGCCCGAGAAGGCGCGGGGGGACGATTTCATCGCCGAGCTGCGCGCGCTCGACGCGGACCTCTCGGTCGTGGTCGCCTACGGGCAGATCCTGAGGCCCGAGGTGCTGGCGGTGCCGCGGCTGGGATCGATCAACATCCACGGGTCGCTCCTTCCCGAGCTGCGGGGCGCGGCGCCGGTGCAGTGGGCCATCATCCGAGGGCTGGAGACCACCGGCGTCACCATCATGCGCATGGACGCGGGGCTGGACTCCGGCCCCATGCTGCTGCGCGTGGAGGAGCCCATCGAGCCCGACGAGAGCGCGTGCGAGCTGGCCGGGCGGCTGGCGGAGATCGGCGCCGAGGCGCTGGTCGAGGCGCTGGCGCTGCTCGAGGCCGGGCAGCTGGTGCAGGAGCTCCAGGACGACGCGAAGGCTACCTATGCGCCCAAGCTCACGCGCGAGATGGCGCGCATCGACTGGGCGAAGCCGGCGGCCGAGGTGTCGCGCTGGATCCGCGGGCTCGACGACGTCCCCGGCGCGTGGAGCCCGCTCGGCAGCCGCGGCCCGGTGAAGCTCTTCCGCCCGCGCGTCGAGGGCGCCGGCGGCGAGCCGGGAACGGTGCTGGAGGCGGACGACAACGAGGCGGGCGTGCTGATCGCCTGCGGCGACGGCGCGGTGCGCGTGCGCGAGGTGCAGCCGCCCGGCAAGCGGCGGATGAACGCCGCCGAGTGGGTACGCGGGCGCGGCGTGGCCGCGGGCGACCGCTTCGGCGTTGAGGCCTGACCGCATCCCCCCGCTCCACGCCGTCACCGACGACGAGGTGGCCGCGCGGGGGGATTTCCTCGCCAGGGCGGGGGAGGTGCTCGCCGCCGGCGGCCGGGACGTCGCCCTGCATCTCCGCGCGCCGGGGATGGCGGGGGCGCGGATGTTCGACCTCGCGGAGCGGCTGAGGAAGATGGCGCGCGCGTCCGGCTCGCTGCTGATCGTCAACGACCGCGTGGACGTGGCGATGGCGGCCGGCGCGGACGGCGTCCAGCTCGGTGCACGCAGCCTCGCCGTCGCCGACGCGCGGAGGATCGCGGCGGAGATGCAAATCATCGGCGCCTCCGTGCACTCGCTCGACGAGGCGCGCAGGGCGATGGAGGACGGCGCCGACTGGCTGCTCGCAGGGACGATCTACGCGACCGCCTCGCACCCGGGCCGCGGCGGGGCAGGGATCGGGCTGATCGAGGAGATCGCCGCGCTCGGACGGCCGGTCATCGCCATCGGCGGGGTGACGCCGGCGCGGGTGCCGGAACTGCGCCGGGCGGGCGCGGCCGGCATCGCGGCCATCCGCGGCATCTGGAACGACCCGTCGCCCGGCGAGGCGACACGACGATACATCGACGCATGGCAGAGCTAGATACGGCCGCCGCGATCGCGGTGCGCGTGAACGGCGACGAGCGCGAGGTGCCCGCAGGGCTGAGCGTGGCCGGGCTGCTGGAGCACCTGGGCCTGCATCCGCGCATGGTGGTGGTGGAGCGCAACGGCGACATCCTCCGCCGCGACGCCCTCGACGGCGTGCCCGTGGAGCCGGGCGACCGCTTCGAGCTGGTGCACTTCGTCGGCGGAGGGTGAGGCATCCCCCGATGCCGGTGTAGCCGGGCGAATGAATTCGCGGCAACAACGGCACAAAGTCCCTGCGGGACTGCGGCCGCGGCATCCGCGTGACGCACCGACATTCGTCCCGCGCTGAGTTCTCCCCCGCCCCTGCGAAGCGGGGGAGGGGGCCGCTCGCGGCCGCGCGAATGTGGGTGATTGGGCTCCGAACCAAGCCCACGCTGAGTATCACCCTCCCCCCAGTCGGGTTTGGGGGGAGGGTCGCGCGAAGCGCGGGGAGGGGGGCCTCCGCGCCGCGGGCCGCGCCGGGATCTGGTTGTCCGGCAACGATCTAGAATTTTCTGGAGGGGATACATGGCAACGCTGGTCGCCGAGCCGCAGGTGGGAGAGGCGCCGCTGGTCATCGCCGGACGGGCGCTGCGCTCGCGGCTGATGGTGGGCACGGGGAAGTACCGCACGAACGAGCTGATGGTGCGCGCCATCGAGGCGTCCAGCGCCGAGGTCGTCACCGTCGCCGTGCGGCGGGTCGATCTCGATCGGACGAAGGAGGAGGGCGTCCTCTTCCATCTCGATCCCGCGCACTATCTCCTCCTCCCCAACACCGCCGGCTGCTACACGGCGGAGGACGCGGTCCGTTACGCGCGCCTGGCCCGCGCCGCCGGCTTCACCGACTGGGTGAAGCTGGAGGTGATCGGCGACCAGGAGACCCTCCTCCCCGACGCCGACGCCACGCTGCGCGCCGCGAAGGAGCTCGTCGCCGACGGCTTCACCGTGCTCGCCTACACGAACGACGACCTGATCACCGCGCTGCGGCTGGAGGATGCCGGGTGCGCCGCGGTGATGCCGCTCGCCTCGCCCATCGGCAGCGGCCTGGGCCTCGTCAATCCCTACAACGTGCGGACGATCAAGTCACGCCTCTCCGTCCCCGTCATCGTCGACGCGGGCGTGGGGACGGCGTCGGACGCGGCGGTGACGATGGAGCAGGGGGTGGACGGGATCCTGATGAACACCGCGCTGGCCGAGGCGCAGGACCCCGTCCGGATGGCGCGCGCGATGGCGCTGGCAACGGAGGCGGGGCGGCTGGCGTACCTGGCCGGGCGGATGCCGCGGCGCGAGCGGGCGGTGCCCTCGTCGCCGTCGGCGGGGATGCTGGACTGACGCGCGCCGTGGCCGCCGGCCGGGTCACCGCGTCGCGCCAGGCTGCGCTGGCCGTCCTCCAGCGCGTGCGCGGCGGCGACCTGGCCGACCGCGCGCTGGATTACGAGGCGCAGCGGCTCGATCCGCGCGACCGCGGGTGGACGCAGGAGCTCGTCTATGGCACCCTGCGGCTGCGCGGCCGCATCGACCACATGCTGGGCGCGCTGGTCCGCGACGGCCTGGGCTCGCTCGACCCCGAGGTGCTGGACGTGCTCCGCCTGGGCGCCTACCAGCTGCTGGAGATGGAGAGCGTGCCGCCGTACGCCGCCGTCTCGCAGTCCGTCGAGCTGGCGCGCTCCGCCGGCGCGGCGCGCGTGGCGGGGCTGGTGAACGGCGTGCTGCAGAACCTCCAGCGGCGGCGGGACTCGATCCGCTTCCCCGACTTCGCGCGCGACCCCGCGGCGCACCTGGAGACGTGGGGATCGCACCCGCGCTGGCTGGTGGAGCGGTGGATCGCCCGCTGGGGCGCGGACGGCGCGCGGGCGCTGGTCGAGGCCGACAACCGCCGCCCCGAGCTGTACCTCCGCCCGCTCGGCGTCTCGGTCGACGACGCCCGCGCGCGGCTGGGCGAGGCGGAGATCGCGTCCGAGCCGGTGGAGTTCGCGCCCGACTCGGTCCGCATCCTCCCGCCCGCGACGGCGGCGGAGGCGCTGGCGGCGGTTCCCGCGGTGGTGCAGGACCCCGCGGCCGCGCTCGTCGTCCGCTACGCCGCGGTCCCCGCGGGCGCGACGGTGCTCGACCTCGCCGCCGCACCGGGGGGGAAGGCGCTGGGGATGGCCGAGCGCGCGGCGCGCGTGGCGGCGGCGGACCTGTCGCCGCGGCGGATCGCGCGGGTGGCCCAGAACGCGGCGCGGATCGGCTGGGGCGGGCGCATCGGCCCCGTGGTGGCGGACGGGAGGAATCCCCCGTTCCGCGCGGCCGACGCGGTGCTGCTGGACGCGCCGTGCACGGGGACCGGCACCTTCCGCCGCCACCCCGACGGGCGCTGGCGGGTGACGCCCGACGACCTGGCCGCGCTGGCGGCGTTGCAGCGCGAGCTGCTGGAGGCCGCCGCGCCGCTGGTGAAGCCGGGCGGCGTGCTGGTGTATTCGACGTGCTCGCTGGAGCGCGAGGAGAACGAGGAGCGAGTGGAGGCTTTCCTGGCGGAGCACCCCGAGTTCGAGCCGAGGCCGGAGCCCGGCGCCGTCCCCGCGGACGTCGTCGACGCGGCCGGGCGGCTGTGCGTGCTGCCGCAGCGCCACGGCGTCGACGGCGCCTTCGCCGCTCGGCTGGGGAGGCGCGGGTGAGGTCGGTGATCCGCCCCAGGCAGCCCGCCCGGCCCGGCGGGCGCACGGTCCGCCAGCGGGTGAAGGCGTACTTCGACGAGCGCAGGCTGCTGAAGTACATCATCTACTGCGGCCTGGGCGGGTTCTTCCTCGGCTACCTCTTCATCACCATCCTCTTTTTCCCGGGCTTCGGGCGCTCGGCCATCGTCACCGTCCCCGACGTGCGCGGGAAGCCGATGTCCACCGCGCGGCGGGAGCTGGACCGTGCCGGGCTGGAGGTGCAGCGCGGGCCCACGCTGAACCATCCGCACATCCCCGCGGGGCGCGTGCTGAGCCAGGTGCCGCTCCCCGGGCAGGAGGCGGCGCGGGGGAGCGCGGTGCGGCTGATCGTGAGCGCCGGCCCGGACCGCCGCGCCATCCCCTCGATCGCGGGGATGGACAGGGACGAGGCGATCGGGCTGCTGCAGCGGATGGGGTTCCAGGTGCGGCTGCGCACCGTGCAGAACATGAAGGAAGAGGGAACGATCCTGGGGATGGAGCCGCGCGCCGGCGCGCAGGTGCCGATGCCGGGGATCGTGGTGCTGACGCTGAGCGCCGGCCCGCCGAAGATCGTCACCCCGGGCGTGCTGGGGATCACGCAGGACGAGGCGGCGGCGCGGCTCGAGGCGGCGGGGCTCAGGCTCGGCCGGATCACGTACGACCCCGCCTCCACCGCGCCGCTGGGCGACATCGTGGCGCAGAGCCCGGAGGCGGGCGACAGCATCCGGATGGGCGGATCGGTGCGGATCACGCTCTCGGGCGTGGACCCGAACCCCGCCCCGCCCCCCGCGCCCGTCGACTCCGCGGAGGCGACGCCCGACACCATCTTCCTGGGCGAAGAGCAGAAGGCCGAGCCGGCACCCTCCCCACCGCCCACCCCGCCGCCGGGCGACGGGGCGGGGAAGGGGACGGGCGCGGGTACGGGAGGGTAGGGCCGGCGCGGACGGGGTTCCCCCCACCCCCGGCCCCTCCCCCACGAGGGGGGAGGGATGGGGGAGGGGAGACCCCAGTGCGGACGCTGGCTTCGGCGCTGAGTGCTCCCCCGCCCCTGCGAAGCGGGGGAGGGGGCCGGGGGGAGGGGGCCGCCCGCGGCCGCGAATGCGCTCGCCTGACGGATCGGGGATCACCCCGTGTTTCCCGGCGGAAGATCAGGTTGATCTAAACGAAGAGACGATGAGCAACAGCAATCGCCGGCAGTGGATCATCGTGGGGGCCGTGGTGGCCCTGCTGGCCGTGCTCGTGGGCGTCGGCTGGATGGCGCGCGGCCGCTTCCTCCCCGTGGAGGTGGGCTCGTCCGCGCCCGAGGTGCACGCCACCGACCTCCGCGGCCGCCCCGTCAAGCTGAGCGACCTGCGCGGCCAGGTGGTGCTGCTGAACATCTGGGCCACCTGGTGCGGCCCCTGCCGCCAGGAGATGCCGTCGATGGAGCGCCTCTACACGCAGCTGCGCGGCGAGGGGCTGAAGATCATCGCCGTCAGCATCGACGCGGGCGAGGGGCAGGTCGATCCCGACGGCCACGCCGGCGGCGACGTGGCGGGCTTCGTGAGCGACTACGGGCTGACGTTCGACATCTGGCGCGATCCCTCGGCCCGGATCGGGCGCGACTACCGCACCACCGGGGTGCCCGAGAGCTTCCTGGTGGACCGCGACGGGAGGATCGTGAAGAAGGTGATCGGGGCCACGGAATGGGACGACCCGGCCAACGTGGACCTCATCCGCCGGCTGCTGAAGGGGTGACGGGGTGCGGCTCTCGCTGCGGCGGCTGACGGCGCGCTGGAAGCTCAAGCTGACCGCGCTGGCGCTCGCGATCCTCCTCTGGGTCGTGGTCAGCGCGGAGCAGACGGCCACGCAGTGGATCCCCGTGCGCGTCGATCCCGTCGTGCGCGACCCCGAGTACGTCCTCGCGGGCGGGCCGGACCCCGCCGTGGTCCGCGTGCGCTTCCGCGGCCCCGGGCGCGAGCTGTGGGAGCTGGCGCTGGAGCGCCCCGTCCTCGTCCTCCCCCTGCGCCAGGTGGGGAACGCGCGCTCGTTCGCCGTGGACCCGGCGATGGTGAACATCCCCGAGGGGATCCGGAACGTGCAGGCCATCGACGTCCGCCCCGCCGTGGTCCGCCTCGAGCTGCAGCGCCTGGCCACCCGCACCGTCCCCATCCGCCCGCACGTCGGCGCGCGCTCGCTGCAGCGCTACATCGTCGGCCCGTCGCCCGAGGTCATCCCCGCCACCGTGCGGCTGACCGGGCCGGAGGACGCGCTGGCGCGCATCGACCACGTCCCCACCCGCTCGTTCGAGATCGTCCCCGACGACAGCGCGTTCAGCCAGCGCGTGGGCCTCGACACCACCGGGCTGCGCGGGATCACCCTCTCCACGCAGGAGGTGCGGGTGCGCGGGCGGGTGGAGCGGCGCATCGACCGCGTCTTCACCGTCGTTCCCGTCACCGTGCCGGAGGGGACGGCGAGCGACGTCTCCCAGGTGCAGGTGCGCATCGCCGGGCCCGACCGCGTGGTGCGGGAGATCGCGCCGCCGTCGCTGCACGCCGTGGTCCGCCGCGACTCGCTTCCCGCGCGCCTCCCGCCCGAGGGGATGCTGGCGCCGCTCGTGGTCGAGGGCCTTCCCGCCGGCGTCCACGCGGCGACGGTGCCTCGCCACGTCCGCGTCTTCCCCGCGTCCGCCGCCACGGCCACGCCGCCGACCGTCGCTCCGCCGCCGGCCGCCCCGTCTCCGCAGCCCGCGGCGGCGCCGGGCGCCCTCCCGCCGCCCGCTCCCGCCGCGCCGCCGAGGCCGCGGTGAGCGGGCCGCTGGTGCTGGGGATCGAGACGTCGTGCGACGAGACGTCCGCCGCGGTGCTGCGCGGCGACGACGAGCTGCTGGGGCACGTGATCTTCACGCAGGACATCCACCGGCTCTATGGCGGAGTCGTTCCCGAGCTGGCCAGCCGCGCGCATCTCCGCACGCTGGACGACGTTGTAGACGGCGCGCTGCGCGAGGCGGGCGTGGGGCTGGGGGACGTCGACGCCTTCGCGGTGACGGCCGGACCGGGGCTGATCGGCGCGCTCCTGGTCGGCGTCGCCTGGGCCAAGGCGGCGGCGTGGGCCGAGGGGAAGCCGGTGGTCGGCGTGCACCACATGGAGGCGCACCTCTTCGCCACGGAGTTGGAGAACCCGGGCGCCCGGCCGCCGTTCGTCGCGCTCCTCGTCTCCGGCGGGCACACGATGCTGCTGTGGGTGCCTGCTTGGGGCGAGTACCATCTTCTCGGAGCGACGCGGGACGACGCGGCGGGCGAGGCGTTCGACAAGGCGGCCAAGCTGCTCGGCCTCCCCTATCCCGGTGGCCCGTCGATCCAGAAGGCGGCGATGGAGGGCGATCCGAAGCGCCACCCGCTCCCGCGCCCGCTCCTCAACCGCGGCCAGCGTCCGGGCGACGCCGAGTACTACGACATGTCGTTCAGCGGGCTGAAGAACGCGCTCCGCCTCCTCGTCCGCGACCTGGAGAAGGAAGGGAGATTGGCGGACGAACTCCCCCACGTCGCCGCGTCGTTCCAGGCCGCGGTGGTGGACGTGCTGGCGAGCAAGACGCTGCGCGCGGTGAAGGAGACGGGATGCCGCCGCGTCGTCCTCGGCGGCGGCGTCGCGAACAGCCGCGCGTTGCGTGAGGAGATCAAGCGCCGCTTGGGGAAGGACGGCGAGCTGTACGCTCCCTCGCCGCGCCTGTCCACGGACAACGCCGCGATGATCGCCCGCGCCGGCCTCTTCCGCCTGCAGCGCGGCGAGACGTCGGGGCTGGAGCTCAACGCCCGCGCGGATCTACCGTTCCCGGGGATGGTGAAGGGGATGTAGCGCGGCTCGCCCCGGTCTTCGGCGGGGCGAATGAAACGCTTGGTGGGAATCTAAACAAAGTGATAGACGAAGGTGCCTGTGCACGGTAAAGTTCGCCAAGGCAAAGACCTATCCCCGCAAGGACAGGAGCGAACCTATGCTGTGCACAGACACCTTCGTGGTTGAACTGTACTGCTTGGTGGATGACTTCTGCAAGGGAACGCCACCCAGCTTCGTC